>DUIM01000171.1:0-4045 GCA_013330355.1 Methanosarcinales archaeon | reverse complement strand
TTGGATTTGTGGCGGTGTGTTCACAGCGGGATGTGTGGCCTGCTGAACCTGAAGTTGGGATGATTGTGCTGCTACTGCAACATCATGTAATCTCTTCAATTTATTCACAAGTTCTATTATGGACTCAGGTGTAGGGTTTCCGTCAACCACAGAATTATCAGTCGAACCATTGTCCATGGTTATTTCGAGCTTTATCTTCATCGTCCGTTCCTGTTATATTTAATAACAGGAATCCAGTCACCCATCCCCTCAGATAGCGACCGGGTTCCCATGCTTCGGAAGTATTCCATCCCCTCCGATAGTTTGCTGACAGTTACATCGTGAACCAGAAGTGAACTGTTATTCACGCTGTTAACATGTGAATAGATATTCAAAATAGTATTTAAGCGTTTCAGTGGAAATTGGGGTGAATGTCAGTGTTTATAGTGATCAACAAGTTTAACACTGTTATTACATGAAACAAACCAAATTTTTCATTACTTAATAAATTCACAGCACCACAACACATTAACTACATAAATATAATCAATTTCAATCTATTTCTTTTTTAATTATCTTTCCAATTGAAACAAGGGGGTAGATCATATAA
The DNA here is from genome assembly GCA_013330355.1 of Methanosarcinales archaeon. Taxonomy (GTDB): domain Archaea; phylum Halobacteriota; class Methanosarcinia; order Methanosarcinales; family Methanocomedenaceae; genus Methanocomedens_A; species Methanocomedens_A sp7939u. The sequence goes on along the minus strand of DUIM01000171.1, from coordinate 3,456 downwards.
TGATTAACACAGCATTTCACGCCTTAAAACAGTTTATATGATTTTAATACACATATATTTAATCCCTTGTGTTAGAACTTGTCAATAGCAATTGTAAATACATATATGTGATAATACGGCAATGAAAACATTTACGTTATCAGTCGGGCATGTAAAATTATTTTGCCTCCACCGGTATAAACAAAATCAATCCAATCCATACACAATCCTATTTTTTCACTACATATCAAATTTCACATTTCACAAATCACATTTTCCATTACATTTCACATTACGAATTACAAATTACAAATTACACAATAAATATCAATGAAGAGGGACATAATAACTACAGTGTCTGAAGAGCTGATCATATCCGGGACCATTGTCTACGGTGATGAATTTGAGCCTATTGAAGGATATCTCTGCATAAAGGACAACTTGATCAGGGAAGTGGGAACCGACTCCAGGGTGGATGCCCAACTGACCGGGCTGGTTGCACCGTGTTTTGTGAATGCCCACACCCATATCGGGGATTCTGTTCTCAAGGACCCGCCTGTCTCTGACCTGGACAGCATTGTAAAACCCCCTCACGGCCTCAAGCACAGGGTGCTCAACAACACACCCAAAAACATACTAAAAGATGCCATGAGCAGGACCCTTGAGGATATGGTCTTAAGCGGAACATGTATGTTCTGTGACTTCAGGGAGGGCGGCATTAAAGGTGCATCCATACTATCAGAACTCCTGGGCACCTTCAAAAACATTACAGGTATGGTCATGGGCAGGCCGGGAATGCCAGATGAATTAATTATCGGTGAACTTGACAAACTCCTTGGGACCGGCAGCGGTCTGGGCTTTAGTGGTGTTAATGACGTCCCTTACCACATCCTTGAGGAGGCGGTGCACACTGCACATGATGCAGGTAAGTTATTTGCCATACATGCAGGTGAAAAGGATACGTCAGATATTCCTGGAGCTATCGGACTGGAGCCCGACTTTATCGTGCATATGACATATGCCGGGGATGCACACATCAAAGACTTAGCTGATGCCCACATCCCTGCTGTTGTATGTCCCAGGTCGAATTTCGTGACCGGTGTTGGTTCACCCCGGCGTCCCCCCATACAAAAGATGCTTGATATGGGAATAACAGTAGGAGTTGGGACTGACAATGTTATGCTTAATTCGGTCAATATGTTCTCTGAAATGGAATTTTTGTCTAAGGTCTACAGGCTGGATGACAGACAGGTATTTAAGTTGTGCACGCTTAATGGAGCAAAAATACTTGGGACTGATAAGGATATAGGTTCAATCGTGGATGGGAAACATGCCACAATCATGGTGCTGGACGATGAGTCCCCTAACTTATCCAACAGCAGTGACCCTGTTGCCAGCCTTGTCAGAAGAGGGAGACCTGATAACATTAAAGCAATGATAAATGGAAATGGAGGAATTATCCATGGAAAGTAGATTGTTTAAAAACATAATTCTTGCAACGGACGGTTCAAAATATTCTACAAATGCTGTTGAATATGCCGTTGAGCTTGCCAAGATTTCCGGGGCCGGGATAACTGCTATGTCTGTAGTTGATACCGGTGCGTTTGCCACCATACCTATGGATGCGGCATGGGAAAATATATATGAACTGTTGAAGACGGAAGCCAACGAAGCAACCGGGAAGGTGGAAGCAGAGGCAAAAAAATCAGATGTGGAAGTGAAATGTTTTGTTGTTGAAGGACATCCGGCAGAAGAGATCGTGAAATTATCGGAAACTATTCCGGCGGATTTGATCGTTATGGGCACTCTTGGTAAGAGGGGACTTGACCGGTTCCTGCTGGGCAGTGTTGCAGAAAAAGTTTCAAGGACTTCAAAAGTGCCTGTAATGATCGTCAGAGGGGAAAAGCCCAGATAGTAAAATATAATCTACAGCCAAAATGGAGAGCTAAATCAATGCCAAATTTTACAATAGTTGATGACATCATGGTAAGGGATGTTGCCTTTGCAACACTACCGGGATCAAGGGATGAAGTATTGGATATCCTGAAAAAAAAGCATGTGTCCGGTGTGCCTGTGGTAAAGAACGGTGATCTGGTCGGCATTGTGACCAGGACCGATCTTTTAAAGAACCCGGAAGAGGAACAGCTTGCAATCCTGATGAAAAGGGACCCAATTACTATTACTGCTGAAAAATCCATTGTAGAAGCTTCAAGGAGGATAATCGAATCAGGGGTCAGGAGACTTCCGGTTGTGGAGGGTAATACCCTGGTGGGGCTGATTACTATAGCGGATATTATCGGTGCTATTGCCGGTTTTAACATTCCGGACCCAATTGGGGACTTTATTGATGGCAAAGTTATCGTAGTATGGGAAAATACTCCTGTTTCCGTAATGGGAATGATTCTGGAAATGGCTGAGGTCAAAGCCGCACCTGTTGTTAATAAGGAAAGAGAGATATTGGGTGTGGTCTGTGATAAAGACCTTATCAACATGAGCATTATCGTGGATTCTGTTGAGCATTCTGATATGTCTGCAGGTTCGGATGATGATGCCTGGACATGGGAATCTATGCGTGATACTATGAGTTTGTATTACAGCGTATCCAGGATCAAACTGCCGGACTGCTCGGTAAATGATGCAGTGAAGTTAAAGGGTGAACCGATTTTTGCTGTTCCCAGCACTTCTATCAGCGACGCGGCCAGGAAGATGAAGCGTAATAATATTGACCAGATGCCTGTAATCTCTGCTAACAATAAACTTAAGGGTATGGTTCATGACTTTAACCTGCTTGAGGCATTGATATAATATTGTTTAAGATACCTTGATAAGCAATAAGGGCGAATTACGGTAAATAATAGAATTGGAGGATGAATAACAGTGGGTAAAAAGAAAGAGTCACAGAGCGGCCTGATGTCATCGGCTGGCCTTATGCGTTATTATGAGGTCGATGAGACCACCTATCATATGGACCCGAAAATTATCATGATCGGTGGAGTGGCAATCGGTATTCTGTTACTCGTGTTAAATTATCGGTTCGGATTGTGGCCCTGAACCGTATCCTGTTTTTCCTATAGCCAGCTTGCAAACTTGCGCATGGCATTGGCCCTGTGAGATATCCGGTTCTTTTCAATGTCTTTTAGTTCACCGAAGGTGCGGTCATTGTACCGGAATATGGGATCGTAGCCAAATCCATTCATACCCCGCTCCTCAAAGGCTATGGTTCCCTCGACCTCGCCTGTGAACGTGTGGGGCCCGCCGCCGGGCTCACAGTATCCTACTGCTGTCCTGAACACAGCTTTGCGGTTGGCCACTCCTCCCATAAGTTTCAGGACGTTCTGGTTGCCCAGGTGGTCTTCCACGTACCTGGAATACGGGCCGGGAAAGCCGTTCAGGGCTTCGATGAATATGCCGCTGTCATCTACCATTACCGGTTTTTCCAGTTTTTGGGCACACCACTGCGCGCCGTAGGCTGAGATG
>DUIM01000141.1:12977-16415 GCA_013330355.1 Methanosarcinales archaeon | reverse complement strand
AATGTAATCTGGCGTTTCTAATTTGATCGTGCGATTATAATCGCCGCAAAGTATTAAAAAAGTCAAACGTTGCGCCGGCACAACCAACCGCAGCAGAGCTGCGGAATATAAAGATTTAGATTAAAACCAGCACTTATTATAAAGTCCTACTCGAATATCTCAGGCACAATCCTGCGCGCAACTTCCATATACGCCGCCACCAGGTCGCCCTTATCGAACCTGAACACATCCTTGTCAAGTGAATCCCCAGTCTCCTTATCCCAGAACCTGCAGGTATCACACGATATCTCGTCACCCAGAATGATCTCATCACCCCTGCGCCCGAACTCAAGCTTGAAATCCGGCAGCAGAAGTCCTTTCCCATCCAGGTATGACTTGAGGATCTCATTGATCTTCAATGCAGTCTTTTTGATGCCTGCCAGTTCCTCCTTTGTAGCAAGACCCAGCGCCGCCGCAATATCTTCATTCAGCATGGGGTCATGGCGGGCATCATCCTTGTAGTCCAATACAATGACCGGCGGCTCCAACGGCTGTCCCACCTCAATAGGATACTTCTTAGTAATAGAACCGGCTGCAATGTTTCGTACAATGACCTCCACCAGGATTATCTTGATGTTATCCACCAACATCTCATTATCAGTCACCATCTCCCGATAATGTGTCTTGATGCCGTTCTCTTCCAGCAGTTCGAACAACTTTTTAGATATCTGGGCATTGTAATATCCTTTTTTAGAAACTTCAGCTTTCTTTTCTCCATCGAATGCTGTGAGGCTGTCCCTGAACACCACAATAAGCGCATCAGGATCCTCAGTCCGGTAAACAGTCTTAGCCTTTCCAGAATACAGTTCGTCACCCTTATTCATCAAATCACCCTATGCTATTGGAAATAATGTGATGGCAGTAAAACAATATAACACTACCCATCATACCATATCAATTACACATTTTACGATATCCTGAGCTATATTCACTCCGCAAGCTTCGTATATGCCCCGTATCGATGGTGTGCCATTGACCTCAAGTATCTGCAGCCCGTCCTCACCCTCGATAAGGTCCACCCCCGCATATACCGCACCCACGGCCCCGGCTGCCTCCACTGCCAGGCTTGCAATCTCACCCGTTACCTCACATCTTTTGTGTGAACCGCCCCTGGACAGATTGTGTATCCACGAACCAGGTGGTGCCAGCCTGTAGATAGCAGCAGGTACATCCCTGTCCACCACAAAAACCCTGATATCCCTGCCAGGATTGGAAACGAAACGCTGCAGGTACAGCACGCCTCTGCTGTCAATGACTGAGTTCAGCAGCTTCACAGAGTGTTCATCATCAACCACACAGTGGATATCCATTCCCTTGAACCCGAAAATTGGCTTCACTACAGCCCTGCCCCAATCCCTGATCGCAGCCAGTGCCACATCCAGGTCGGTGGTCAGTATAGTATCAGGTGTGGGCAGGCCGTGCTCCCTGAAAAGGTATGAGCATATGTGCTTATTGGCTGCCGTACGAATAGCCTCAGGCGGATTTACCACCTTCAGTCCCGACCTTTCCAGGTTGCACAGCACATCAAGTCTGTACGGCATATCCTCTGAACCGCCACTGCTAATGTCACCACCGCTACCACCACTACCTCCGCTGCCACTTCCCCCAACATCCCTTACAATCACCGCATCAAGAGATTCCAGGTCAGTGTTTCCTGCATAAAGCCTGTTGTGTTCCTGTATACTTGTAGTTACGTCGTGGAGCCTGAAAATAACAGGCCGGCAGCTGGCTTTTAAAAGTGCATCGTTCAATGCAACAGCAGTCCAGTCCCCGGGGTCGGTCACTGCAATACCAATATGCTTCACCTGAAAACCCCCTCAATAATGACCGGACTGATATTCAACTGTTCCAACACGCACGCCTGGATATTAACTGCCTTTGCCACCTCATCAATAATACTACCATCAGCCGTAGCAATAATCCCGTTACTTTGCTTTAGGTCATAATCCACATGTCTCGATGTTCCGGCACTCCCCTCAAGCCCCACATCCTCCAACTTATTCTCCACCCATCGTGCCATCTCTTTGCTCTTACTTATCTGGCTGTCGAATAAAAATTCCACCCGAAAAGGACCAACACCTCTTAGTACCCCTAAGATCTCATCCATTGCCCTTTCTGTTAGTCCTGAGCACCGGTAATTCCTGAACACACCCCTGGTATCTCTTAAAAACCCATCGTCACACAAATAGACCGGCTCACCCTTAAGCGCAGATTCCACCCCGATCAGCACATTATAGCCGTCTACCAACACCACCTCTCCTTTCAGGTCTTCACATTTTACCGTCTTTTCCTTACGGCTTTTTATAGTGTCCCTGCCAAATACCACCCTTGTAAAAACATACCGCCATTTGATATCCAGCTGGTAGTGATTGCAAACAAACGTAATGGCCCCCTTCCCCGGATAACCCCTGTCTAAAAGATACCTGATATCTGTTATGGCTTTTCCAGGCTCTGGCATGCTCAGTACTCCAGTTTAAACCTCAACAGTGCAGCAATCCCGCCCAGACCGTGCAGCCTGTGACCTGGCTCGAATTCGGTACTGAACACGACCACTTCACCCCGGCTGTGTTCTATTGTCAGCAAAAACGCATCAATGTTCTCACCTTTCTCACGTCCTTCTCTTAGCAGTTCATCAGCAATAAGCAGGGTCTCGATCGCACCCATATCCCGGGCCCTGTGCACTTCATCCCAGCCGTATACTGCCGCTCCTTCGGTAGCTATCCTTGCCATAAGTTCTTCTAAAAGATTAGCTTCCCTGGACAGGCGTGATTCTTCAACTATCCTGTCCACTGCTCCCCTTCGAAGTACTTCCTGGTAACCTGAAACCCCGATAGTAATAGTATCTTCTGTCCTGGCACGCCCGGCAAGTCCAGGTTTTTTTTCCTTAAGGAACTTCATGTAATCATCTTTGGTGAACCCGGGCCCGGCCACTATTACTACTTCAGACCCGCCTGCCCCTTGGCTAAGTTGTGCCGTCACTTGTGAGAAGAACTCTTCCCTGCTGCTTTTTTCACCTTTGCCCGAACCCATTTTGACATTCGAATAATCCTCCACACCGAACTGGCGCACCAGCCCGATGGATGCTTCGCCCTCTTCTATGGTCAGTATGACCACCCTGGGCCGCCGTGCAGCCGCTTCTGCTTCCTTGATGCGCTGGAGCTGGTCGTTCTTCCAGGTCTTGATCACAGACAGGTTGGTACCCTCTTCGATATTCAGTGTATGGTAAGCACCAGTATCCTGCCCGCTCTCGATCAGGCCGTGCAGCCTCAGCCTGTTGGCGAATTTATGGAATTCTATCTTTTCTATACGCACCCCCAGGCGCATTGGCTTTTTATCCATCTTCTCTGGCCGCAGTTTATCTGAAATACCTTCCATCCGCCGCTTGGTCAGTGCAAACAC
>DUIM01000141.1:8926-12573 GCA_013330355.1 Methanosarcinales archaeon | reverse complement strand
TCCCTGCCTTTCAGGTTTCGCTTGGTAACTCGCATATGGATATTATATTGTGCAGGTAACTTATGTTATTTTGGATTTATGTACAATTGGTAAGCTTTGGTAGAGTGCTGGTAGAATGTAAATGGATGCTGACATCCAAAGGATGCATACCACAATCAGGTACTTAAAGACCCGGATATGAAGGCCAGCCCCTTAATCAGCGCAGTAGCTAGGTAGAGGGCAGCCCGCCCCATACCTCAGCCCGACTTTGCCATTTTAAAATCAAGAAATATCTAAGAGAATAGGTTTATTCTGCAAGTTCAACAACATATTCATCCCTTTTGGACCAAGACACAGGTTCAATTCCATACTGATGAAGAGCACTTTCAATATCAGGATTTATTTTAAACTCGGTGTCATTTAAAATTCCATAAGTAGTAGATTTCACAGGTCTGACTTTCTTTGTGTCTTCCCATGAAAATATTAACATTGTTATACTCTGACGGTCTGGACGATTTACAACTTTAATGATTCTTTCGGGTCGTTTTTTAGATGCAGGGATTACAAAATCAAAGGATTGATCAAATCCACTTTTCCCAGTAAATTTGACTGATGGAGTAAATCTAATTTCATTGAGTCTTAGGAATTTTTCTACATCTTCTTTAAAAACACTTGCTACCATTGATGAAGCCATTACGAACATATCGTTTACAGCAAGCATTGCTTGAATAATATTATGTTTCTTTTGAGGGAAGTTTTCAGCATTTGCTTCAATAATAATTTCATCACCTTGAAGGCGTACACTAAAACCATTTAATATAGAGTCCATTACTCGTTTTCTTTTCTCTGTTGTGATATCAAAACCACTGAGTTTAAGGTCGCTAATTGTATACCCATCATCTGTGATAATAAGTTTATTGCCATCTTTTTTCACATATATTTGTAAAAAATCATTATGGCGGTCAACAAATGGTGTAATAATCTCGCAGATTCCATCTATTTCCGTTATAGTGAATTTTTGCTTTAGCCATTCACTGTATTGTTCAACTAGGTCCCGGCATTCATTAAAGCTCATTTAGTGTCTGGCTCCAGTATACGTTAGGCGGTTCAACAATATTACAATAAAGGAAGAAGTCCTGCAAAGTCTGGTAAGTAAAATCAATTCGATTGAATTCATTATCGGGAGCTGGAATTGCCCATTTATCCATGAAACCCTCTACATATAAATGCAAATGTGGACATTCAATAACTTTTCCGTTAAAAGGCTCTAAAATGGAAAGTGGGATGTTTACTACTTCTGGGTTTGAGTGTGGCGGTCCATCAACATCAAGGCGAATAAGAATAATTATCTGTTGGTATCGTTCTTGATATGTACATTTTGAAAGTCGGATGCTACCCCTGTTTATGTCTATTAAAAATTTTTCATGTTCATCCAGAGATATAATTGGAATTGTTAATATATCCCCCGGATATGGAAAACTATAATCTTCACTGCTATTACTTTTTTTTGGAAGATTAATAAGGGCATATGCTTCGCTCTGTGTCAACATTTTTATTTACCACTTATGTACTACTATTATTACATAGTCCCTACTTTATATCTTCTTCTATTTTCTTATACTATGAATGTAATTTTATCTTCATTTTTTTATGGCTGGAAAAATATATTATTATGTGAAAAAGCCATAATGTATAGCCAACAAAAACCCCATCAGCGAAATCTACCCATTTTTATGCCGCTGCAGTATCCCTACAGTCATATCCAGACAGCCTTTAAGTATCTCCTGGACATCTCCCCCATCCACATCCAGCCCTGCGGCACCATCATGACCCCCGCCCGTACCGCCATACACCTTACTAACATCATGCATGATCTGGCCCATGTTCACACCCTCCTCAATAGCAGTGCGTCTTGCCCGGCCGCTGATCCTGATAACACCATCTTTCTCTGCACCCACAAAGGACACATCCGCACCGATATGTGTCAATATACCTGCCGCTGTACCACCGAAAGAACTTATAGTACTAATAGCAATGATATGTTCACCCACCCGCTGGATCTGCGCTCTCATTGCAGCTTTCAGGATGGCTATCCTCATACTGATATCCTGGGGCGTGGATGCTAATATATCCACCACTTCCCCATATTGCACTCCGCTGGTCTCAATGATCTCTGCCAGTGTCCTTAATGACTGGGGTGAAGCATATTTAAAATTACCTGTATCAGTGATAATACCGGTAATAAGGGACATGGCAGCCTTCCTCATGACAGGAGCATCCATACTCTTGATTATTTCAAACACAATTTCTGCAGTAGAACTGGCACGCCTGTGTATATAAAATTCTGCATCATCCTTTATTGAACATGTGGAATGATGGTCCACGACAGCATATTTTGTTAACTTAGTATCATTAAGCTGCGCCTGTGTACTAGTATCCACAACTACAGTAAAATCATAATTTGAAGGATCAGGATCTACAACCACTTTGATTTCAAGTGCATTGATCAACATTTTGGCAACACGATTGCATCCATCCACCACACCAACGACTCCCCCCATAGCCCCAGCTAACGTATAGGCACTTCCTACTGCATCCGGGTCTGCATTCCGGTGGCAGAGAAATAGGATATTTGAATAATCCAGGAGCCGGTTGTAAAAACCGAACTCATCGACTTCCATGAGCTGATACCTACAAAAGCTGAAATTTATTCAGCATGCATTCCCGGTGAACCCACAGACGTCTTGAGTTGTTCCTGTAATTGTGTAAATCTCTTATGGATCCGTTCTTCCTGCCTGATAATTGTCTGAAGTCTAAGATCAAGAGTTTCTTTCTTTTCCTTTAAATCCTCGACAACAGTGTCTTTTTCGGCTTTTATCATCAAGTTGCCAATATTCTTAAAAACAGTTACGTCTTCATCTATCTTTCCAAGTTCCTCAAGAGCCATGTCAGACTCTTTTACCATAATCTCTAACTGGCTTTTTTGCTGTGTCAAAGCCTGGGCTTGTTGCTGTACCTGCTGCAATTGTGCAAGCTGGTTCTGGACCTGTGGTGGTAATTCTCCGCTCATCAAAATTCACCTATTCATTTATCAATTGAATTTCATTCATGCCACAATAGTACTTCTAACTTTCTATTGTCGCATTCATCTCAAAAGCTATCCTTATAAGTCGCAGCCATCCGTTCAAGGCAGCCCTCATGGATACCATATCCTCAGAACATATCCTCAGAGCCAGTGAATTACCCTGTATCCCCAATTCAGTTGTACTACGCTCATGAACAGCTTCCAGTTCAGGCATGAGGGACCGGTACACTACCTGAACGTCCCCATCCATTTCAAAAAAAAACTCAGATTTAATTTCCAGACCAAAAACCCCTTAATAGTCCTAAGAAAGTAAAAATAAAAAAAATGGAGAATATCCCGTACCCTCCTACAAAAAGCTTACGTTAGACTGCTTCCACCCGTTTCACCAGGGTGGGTCTTTGTTTTATCAGTATGCGATGTCCGCAATAAGGACATCGGATACCCATAGCCTCATAGTCTATCTCAACAAGACGCTTACAACGGGTGCAGTAATATACCATTTATCAGTTCACCTGTGAATTATCTACAATGTATCATCAGCAATATCCTTTTGTGCCGTATCCGTTTCAACTTCAGTATCCAC
>DUIM01000141.1:7271-8568 GCA_013330355.1 Methanosarcinales archaeon | reverse complement strand
CATCAGTTGGAACTTCTGGTACAGCATCTACTTTATTTTTCACACCAGGGAATGTCTGTTCAGCTTCAATAGTCCCGGATGTGATCTCTTCTATCTCCTCAAAGACTATTTCGGATTCCATTGCCTTCTTGACAGACCTTGCTGCAACAAGCCCTACAGATGTCTTTGGTACATATGTGCCACCTGCAAAAGTATAATCACATTTTTTACAGTTCCAGATACCAGTATCGGTACGGCGGATTGCAATAATACCGCACCTGGGGCATTTATATCCCTGTCTCATACGTTCTTCAATATCTGCAACCAATTTCCGGTTCTTTCTGCCGTAACGGACACCGAACCTACCTGCTGATCTGGTCTTGTGACCTTTACGGGTATATTTTTTCGCCATAATCTTAAATCTCCAGGAATTTTTCTCTTAAATCCCGTGCCTTTTTACAGGCCAATTCTACTATGTGGTTAATCTGGTCCGGTGATAATGAACCACTGCCGCTCTTCTGCATGCCGGCAATTGCACCTTCCTGATTGGATATCACAGTTAACTTGGTGTTTGCGACCCTTTCTTCCTGAAGGGATGGGTCAAATACAATTCCGCCACCTATATCCACAGCAGTTACAGATACGGGTATATCTCTTATTGGCAACGGTGCATCTTCACCCAGTCCATAACGCTCTGCCGGAATTGTGGCTGTAAGCAATGCAGCTATCGAACCAAGTGCAGCAGCATCCATTATATTTCCGCCATCATCCAGCACATGTATGTCGATGAAAATAATCCAGACCTTTTCACCCTCAATCATGCACAGCTTCTTTAAATCTATTGCGCCGGATTCCCTGATGCCCCGGTCAGTCACCCTTGCAAGTTCTACGGCATTCTCCCTCGGGGGACCCGATTCGAATTCAGGGGATGCAAGAGGTATAAGTTCCAGGCTGGTAATTATCACGCCTACATCCGGTGTATCAGGGAAAGGAGTTCCAGGGCTGATCTTTACACCGACAATTAATTTAGTATCGCCAATTTCCACACGGGCCGAACCTTCTGCCTTTGATATTACACCAGTTTCAATCTTTATTTCCCTTATCTCGTCAAACGCCCGGCCGTCTGCACGCTCACCCTTCAGCATTAGATTATACAGTTGGTCCTTCTGGATTATTGAAACTATTTCCTTATTCATTGGAATTCTCCTCCTCACTCTCATCCATTTGACCGTCGGTCTCATCAGCGCTTTCCCCTGTGTAAGGAACCTCTTCACCGGAATCTTCCGACTCCTCCACATCGCCTGCCTTTACGGTATCT
>DUIM01000141.1:0-6890 GCA_013330355.1 Methanosarcinales archaeon | reverse complement strand
TTTCGTTGGTATCGTCAATTTTTTCGGTATCTTCGATATCTTCTGTTACCTCAAGCGGAGTGACGCCTTTTGCTTCCTCTGGTGCATCTTCCCTGACATCCTCTGCAGCAGTGACCTCTGTGCTCAACACCTCTGTTTTCTTAGAATAATAATCGATCAGTGCCTTCCTCTGCATTTCATATACCTGCCTGCACCCTTCCTGTGCCATTTCCAGGCCCTGCTTGAACTCCTCTACAGTAAGGTGGCCGTCCATCTGGAGCAGTGTGATCTTGCCATCAGGTGTCATTGCTATAGGCATATCTGCCTGGCCGAAATTATCCTCATCCTTGTTTAAATCCAGGACAAGAGTATCATCGACCTTTCCGACAGCACACGCCGAGACCAGTGACCTCATCGGGATTCCTGCATCTGCCAGGGCAACGGATGCCGCATTAATGGCTGCCGTCCTTGTACCTGCATCTGCCTGAAGGACCTCCACAAAAATATCTATTGCGGATTTAGGGAAATATTCAGTGAATATCTGGTCCTCAAGAGCTTCACGGCTTACCTTAGAAACTTCAATACTGCGGCGGTCAGGCCCGGGACGCTTGCGGTCCTCTACCGAAAAAGAAGCCATATTGTACTTGTACCTTACAATAGCCCTGTTGGATTTTTGCTGATGCCTGGGGTGTACTTCCCTCGGACCGTATACTGCTGCCATTACCTTATTTTTACCGAATTCAAGATAACACGAACCATCGGCCCGGCTCAATACACCGACCTCGATTTTAACATCTCTTATCTCGTTGGCCCGCCTTTTGTCAGAACGAATGCCATTTTCATCTATGAACTTTTCTGGTTTCTCTGTCATTTACAATTCCTCACTTTCCTCTCTCAACTCAATCAATCAGTCCAGTAGTTCATCCAGGATCTCTGAACCTGCTGGTTTCACTGTTTCTTGTTCTTTTTCCACATTTCCTTTCAGGAAACCACTTATCCGATTAGTGAGTCCATCAATATGAGCTTCATTTTCAATAATCCGTATCGCTTCTATAGCCTTATCCATATCATGGTCCTTGCCCGTTATCCAGACAACTCCGTTCTGGCCAACAAAGATGTTGCAGTTTGTCTCCTTTTTCAACATAGATATCATGGATCCATTTCTGCCGATCATCCTTGGCACTTTTACTGCTGAGACCTGGACAATCCTTCCATTGGTAATGGGTTTTAACTTGTTGTTCCTCATTGTTAGTTCTACCTTCATGGAACGTGAAACATTCTTAACCATAACGAGCACGGATGAACCAACTTCCAGGTATTTAGCCATGTCAGAGGAATCAATACGTCTTGGATATTCAGATACATTAAGCAACCCTTCATATGGTGATTTGATATCCATGATCCAGTTCGAGAAAGTAATCTCACTCACAATGGCCACGATCAAATCCCCATCCTGTGGAATATATTTCCCAGATAAGGAAACCACCCGTATCTTATTTTTTTCACTTGCAAGTCCGTAAAGATTTGAATAAACCTTTCCTTCACTCACAAAGGTGCCTTCTCCTGCTTTTTTGACATCGTCAGAAAGAAAATCGCCAGGCAACACAATGTGCTTATCCATTTTTTATAACCTCAAACTGATAATCTTTAAACAATTAGAATTTCATTTCAGGATCTTTATCTCTGCGTTTCCTTTGGTCAGGTGATTAACCAGGCCGAACAGGTCATCCTGCAAACCTGCAGGTATTGTAACCACGCCAATCCATGAACCATCCTTTTGCCATTCCTCTTTTGTGACTGTGCCAAATTTTGATACAGGGCCGTAAGCTTTCGGAGCATAATCCTTACCGATCTTTATTGCGATACTGATCTCTTCAAAACGTATGGGGATTATGGGGCGTATCGCCTTCATCACGATATTCACCTGGTCATCCACACTCTTCATGGCATCAATATGAACACCAGCCTCTTCCATTGCATGTTCTATCCTCATAGGCGGATGCGGGGTCTTGGTCTGGGGATTAATGGCATTGGCAGCTATCATGCTGATTATCTGGCGTTTTTTATCCTCAAGTATCTTTTTCCGCTGTTCTGTTGTCAGGTGTATATCACCATGCAGGATGATCTGCCTGGCAATTTCAAATGTATCCTGTGTCTTGAATGTATTATCAATATCCTTTTCTGCAGGACGGTCGCCCTTGCTGGCATCTTCAAAAACGTCTTCAACTGCAAGTACCTGTTCCATGTCTATCTCTTCACCCCTTTTCATGGAAAAAGCTGCATCAGGATCTACATATACTTCGAACTGATTCCCACCTTTCTTAAGCCTGGCAATTACGGCATCATCCAGCGTAACCATGATAAAACCAACAATTTTTATTGAGATCGGTTATTCTTCCCCGGTCTCTTCTTCGGTTATCTCTTCACTTTCAGCATCTTCTTCAGTTCCGGTTTCTTCTTCCCCTGAATGGGCTTCCAGTATCACATTGACATAATCGGCAACTTCTTCGGAACTGAGTTTCTTGAACTGCTTGGTTTCAAGTTCAACCACACCTACCTCGATGGTAGAAGCATCAAACTTGTCCTCTGTTGTATTATGAAGAGCTTCCAGGCCAAGTAAAATTGCGTCCGTAAGCTTGATGTCATCGGTATACTTCTCTTCAAAAACCTCCATCACCTCAGCCCGGCCTGCACCTATTCCGGTAGCTTTGTATTCAAGCAGGGCACCGCTGGGGTCGGTCTCGAAGAGCCTTGCCGCGCTATCCTCCACGCCCGCGATCAATAATGCCGTACCAAAGGGCCTGACTCCACCGTACTGGGTATAGGTCTGCTTGAAATCGCAGATCTTCTTAGCCAGGACGTCTACGCCAATGGGCTCGTCATACGACACTTTATTGATCTGGGACTCTACCCGCGCCCTGTCGATCAGTGCCCTGGCATCAGCCACAAGACCAGATGTAGCTGCACCGATATGATCATCGATCTGGAATATCTTTTCAATAGAATCAGCTTCAAGTAATTTACTTGTTATTCGTTTATCTACAAGCAGTACAACGCCGTCTACTGCTTTTACTCCAACTGCCGTAGTTCCGCGTTTGACAGCTTCCCGGGCATATTCCACCTGGAACAACCTGCCGTCTGGACTAAAAACCGTTATCGCCCTATCATATCCCATTTGAGGTGCCATCTGCATTATACATCAATCTCCTTATTTTTAATATCAAAAACCGTAATACCAAAATATCTGGTATTAGAACGATTTAGTATTTCTAATGAATGTGGGTCCTCTGACAACAAATCAATTTCGTTATTATTCCGGTTTACTATTTTGCCGGAAATAGTCCCCACATCTATGATCATCTTACTTTCTTTAATTGTCTGGGTTTTTTTTCTCTCAGGTTCGGGCTCATTTATGTCTTGCGTTAGTAAATACTTTTCTGTCGCTCCCCTGACGGTTCCCGATACACCCAGTACCTTTATCCTGGTTCGCATCCCTTTTATCGATGTTACGGTTGCAAGCACAGCCCTTGTTTCCCATATCCTGTCCACCCTGCACTGGATAATACCCTTGTTCTCCTCAAACGACAGGAGATGGATCCCCATCTCACTGCTCCCTGCATCCCCGAGAAGTGTCGCTGCACAAAAGAGTATTTCATTAACAAGGTCCCGCCTTGGTATATCCCCTTCTGATGTTACAAAAATGGCCAGATACCTGTTCGATTCTCTCAAAGTAGGGGGCAAGATCTTCATTGTACCACTTCCACTCCATCCATAATGCGGTTGTTATTCCGGTTCCTGCTGATAATAGAACCGGGTACCGTTGATATTGCATGTAATGCTTCTTCCCGGGTCAAACCCATTTGCATTCCCAGTGCCATCATCTCCCTGGGTCCGCGCAGGTCATAGTGTGACCTGGCATTACTGGTGATGACCATGGGTACGTCAAATTTGCGTGCCAGCCTGGCATTTTGCCTTAAGGCAGTAAGTATCCTGACCCTGCTGCCCCCCCTGTGCCGGATCAGGGCATCTATATTGAAATCAATGGCCACGCCGTTATCTGCCGCCGCTTTAGATAGTACATGGTTTAAGGGTTTGCCCTGGGATGCAGGGTGGACAAGTATGTCCACGCGCCCATTCTCAACAGCCCCGCGATTTATATCCTCATGACCTCCGCTAACACTGATGATATCCACTTTATTTTCTGACCTGCTTATATATTTGTTCAGTCTGGATACATTATCCGCCTGGATCTCAATTCCGGTATATATCTCAAAATCCCTGGGGATTGGCATGGTGATGTCAGTACCACGGAATGTATTTGCAGGGTTGACCGAGGTCAGGCAGATGCCTGAATATCCCATATCCTTTGCTTCAAGTATCATCCTTGATTGGGAATCTGCATAATCAGGCAGTGTGTGGACGTTAAGGTCATAGAAGTTCGACCTCTTTATTATGCCCATGATCATTCTCCCACGCCTAAAAGTGACCGGGCGATCTGTATCGTGTTTTTGGGTCTGGCCGGATAGGCTTTTATTTTTATCCGTATAAGGATGGAATCGGATTTTGTGGTCGTCATCAATTTGCCCAGATATGCTTCCTGCTTATTAAACCTGATGTACAGGTTGCAGTCATCATCCACTCGATTTTCCAGTTCGGCTGCAAGCTGGGAAATACCTGCAGGCCCCAGGTGTTCCCTGATACGATCAACCAGATACTGGCAGTCCTTGTTTTGCTTTAGCTCTGCCTCCATCACAATAATGGGGTTGGCGTGGTACCCTGTAGTAATGGTCTCATGCACTGTGATTGAATCTTTTTTTGCTAATCGTCCTGGAGGAGGGAGAAGTAGCTTTAGGGCTGATCGTACCTTTTCCGGGTCTTCCGTGGCCTGTGCACTTGTGCGCAGATGGATATAATGAAACATTACTGCATCTGTTTTTCATTTAAACTAAAATAAATTACCCGCTATGACTGATAGTTAATCGGGCAATCAGGTTTATTTAAAACCTGAAAAAATGATGTGAGGTCACATACCTCACTTACCTAAATTGCCCCGGGACCTTATACTGGGCCTGGTCTTTTCAGTACCTTTGCCGCGTTTGCGCTGGCCTCTGCCCTTTGTTCCGGCACTAGTCTTGCCCCTGAAGACCCGTCCTTTCTGGTTGGGCTGGCATAACCAATTCAATCTGGGGTCGCTCTTGATAACCGGATGTGCCGTGTCCACCATGATGATCTCGTACCATTTGTGCTTGCCGTCCTCGCCTACCCAGTATGAGTTGAGCACCTGAAGGTTGGGGAATTTGCGTGCTGCCCTTTCTTCTGCAATACGCTGGATGCTCTTGCCGCGTGTGATCTTTCTCATGCCCATACGCTTGGTCCGGCGTCCCCTGATATATCGTGATTTCCGGGCACTGCCACGCCTGATGCCAGCCCGTACCATAACTATACCCTGCTTGGCCTTGTAGCCCAGGCTGCGTGCCCTGTCAAGTCTTGTGGGTTTGTCTATTCTCTGTACTGAGGCTTCACGTCTCCATTCCTGAAGTCTGTGCCATCTGAGTTCGTGCACATACGTTGAGTCAGGTTTCTTCCAGGCATCCCTGATATGACCATACATTGATTTTGCCATGTTTCGCTATCTCCTAATTAGTGTCCAGGTTTCATGGTTCAGCCCTCGAAGGGGCCACATCCCTGCGGGACGTATCCCGCCTATGAAACTGGCATATTGTAAGGAGATTATAGATACATTAATGGGTAATAAAGGTTGGGGATGATGCATTGGTATGAAACTATGGCGTCAATCCAGCATCTGTAAATAACATCTCTTTTTGCCATACAACTCTATATTTAATCTCAATCGTTACACCCCGCAGCTCTGCTGCGGTTGGGACAAAACGTAGTATTTATATATTTCATAATTAACTATATGGAACATCACTATACTATATAGGTGGAATTAGATATCACACCTGAAAAAAGAAAAATACAGCTAACAGGCGGTTCTACATTCATCGTGTCCTTACCAATCAAATGGGTGAGGGAGATCGGGTTGTCAGCAGGAGATACGGTAACACTGTCACCGCAGCCGGACCGGACACTTCTGATATCTTCAGAACCAAAGGTAGAGGAGCAGCTTTATAAAGCAACGATCGAACTCTTCCAGGGTGATGACCCAGAGGATAATTTCAGGTGTCTTGTTGCACACTATCTTGTCGGATACGATGTTATAAAATTGGTTTCACGTAAAGGATTCAGTGCATCTGACAGGAAATTTATCAAGGACGCTGCACGCCAGAGGTTGATCGGTCTTGAGGTAATTGAAGAGTCAAGAAATGAACTGATCCTGCAAAGCCTCCTCAACTACCGTGACCTTTCTCTCGATAAAGCTATGCAGAGTATGTCCAGGCTCGTGGCATCGATGCTTGAGGATGTCATGCGTGCATTGCGTGACCATGATCTTGAACTTGCAAATGACGTTATCCAGCGGGATAATGAAGTAGACCGTTTCTATTTATTAACAGTACGGCAGCTAAAAGCAGCGATTGAGGACCCGCAGCTTTCCGAGAAGATCGGGATCAAACGCCCAAGAGAATGCCTTGGATACCGGCTTGCCACAAAGAGCATGGAACGAATCGGCGATCATGCCGAGAGGATTGCACAGAATATCATCAAACTGGATCACGGGATCGATGAGGGGGATCTGATCTTTAAATTGGGGGTGCATGTTCGTAATGTTTTCACGGATGCGGTTAGATCGCTTGCAGAAAACGATGCAAAACATGCGAACAGGGTCATTGCAAATGCAAAAAAAGCCGTAAATGCAGGTGTTTCTCTTGCGAAAAATAACAGAAAGAATACAGATCCATACATATCCGGTACTGAAATGAGATCGATCATTGAGAGTTTGCAGCGGATAT
>DUIM01000078.1:1042-2574 GCA_013330355.1 Methanosarcinales archaeon | reverse complement strand
CATTGATTGCACCTACCGGACATGAAGTGACACAGTTCATGCACCTGGTACATAGGTTTTCTTCTAAAAGTGGATCCTGGGGTATTTTGGCTGAAGTGAAGACAGACGTGAACCTGACCCTTGGCCCGTATTCTTTTGTAAGTAGTGTGTTATTTACTCCAAAACTTCCAAGGCCGGCAAGGTAAGCTGCATGCTTGTGGGAAAAAAAGGCAGTTGGTCTTTCTATCAGTACATTGATGTCCCCGTAACCATCCCTTGGAACAAATACTGAAGGGTATCCCTTCATGTTTAAAAAGTTGGATAGCAAGTACCCATACTGGTCAAGCATAATATTAATAGTGCGGTATAGTTCATGATAATAGATGGACGGAGTGGTCTCAATCACAGGGAGAGTGACAGGCAGGCCAATGACAATAACGGAAGATGCTTTTGGAAAAATATTCCGGGGATAAAATGGTTCAGGTATCCACGGCTCAAATAAGGGTCGAGTCCAACGCTCAACAGATGCTATTCCCACTATGGGGATATCCAGTTGAGCACATTTATCCAGGATTTCATCTTTAAGAGAGGCATTCATCTTATTGGATCAATGGTAATCTAAGTTTAAGGGTTTTACTAAAGGGACATATCTTATGCATGAAAATTAATTGCTGATAATGAGATGAGGATACGTCTGGCTCAGATAAATATGGCCTTTTCAGTGAACTGATAGCTGTTTATTCAAGACTTCTTGTATCTTCTCACTTAGGATAGTATTACCTTATTTACATTAATATTAATCACCCCAATACTTTTTAATATCTTGCACCATATGACTGATTATCTAATGTAAGATATAGGAGGATATATTATGCAGTCGTATGAATGCACAGCATGTGATTATATATATGATCCGGAAAAAGGAGATCCGGATAATGGAGTTGCTCCAGGAACCGCATTTGAGGATCTGCCAGATGATTGGGTCTGTCCAGACTGCGGCATGGACAAGGATTTCTTCGAACCAGTAGCTAAAGTAGGTACATAACAATGGCTGAAGAAATTATAGTCGAACAGGCACGCCCGATGCTTCAATTGGGTGATAAAGCACCGGATTTCAATGCAGTGACAACTCATGGACCAGTTAGTTTATCTGATTATAATGGACAGTGGCTCATACTCTTCTCACATCCGGCAGACTTCACACCTGTGTGTACCACTGAGTTCATAGGTTTTGCAAAGCTATACCCGGAACTTGAAAAGCGTGGTGTCAAGCTGCTGGGCACAAGCGTTGATAGTGTTCATTCACATATTGCATGGGTGCGCAACATTAAGGAGAAGATGGATGTAGATATCCCATTTCCAGTAATAGCAGACATCGGAATGAATGTGGGAAAACTATACGGCATGATCCATCCGGGACAGAGTGCTACTGCTGCGGTGCGGTGTGTCTTTGTGATCGATCCTGAACAGATACTGCGGGCCATGATCTATTATCCGCTATCAACAGGACGGAATATGGATGAGATCCTCAGGCTTATTGATGCCTTACAGGC
>DUIM01000078.1:0-643 GCA_013330355.1 Methanosarcinales archaeon | reverse complement strand
CCACCTGCAACACAACAAGAAGCCCAGAAAAGATTAAGCGAAGGTTATGACTGCAAGGACTGGTATTTCTGTAAAAAGAACATATAACTGAGACGTGCTCGAAATAAAATCATTAAATTTAGAGGTTGATGGAAGACCTGTACTTAAATATCTCAACCTCACGATAAAATAAGGCGAATCCCACGTACTTCTCGGTCCTAATGGATCAGGAAAGACATCCCTCCTACTTGGCATACTTGGTTTTTCAAAATACCAGGTTACAGGTGGAAGTATTATATATAAGGGAGAGGGTATCATCGGCCTTTCAACTGCTGAGCGGGTAAAACTTGGAATGGGCATTGCATTCCAGCACCCACCTGTAATAAGCGGCATCAAGTTGGGCGAAATGGTGAATCAATGCAAAGGTGATACATCCCAACAGATAACCCAGCAAACACTCGGTCGATCTTTCTCATACTAATGTTCAGGATGTGGGCAATTTCTTCGTTGGTCGAAGGTTTTTTCTGATACTCACCCTCATCACAGCCAAGTAGAATTAGAGCGTTGAGAATTTTCTGTGAATTATGTTTTCCCTTGGAAGTAAGTGCGCTAAGAGTTTCGCGTTCGTCTTTAGTAAGTGTCACAATGTATTTTTTCATATTCA
>DUIM01000006.1 GCA_013330355.1 Methanosarcinales archaeon | reverse complement strand
AATTCAAATAAATAAAATGTGTCTAACAACCTTCTTAATCCCTTTTCATAGATGCGGTAGGATAGTTTGGTCCCTGCAGGAAGCACATTTGCCAGATGATTAAATATCTCTTTTTTAGGTTCAGCTTGAGCAGCTATCATGATTAGCTCGGATTTGGTTTCCAAAGGCAATGTTAAATGATCACCGTTAATTATTTCAATCTGACCAGAAAGCCCAAGTTTTTCCAGCACTTTTCTTGATAGTTCTGCTCTATCAGGTTCCTTTTCAATCCCGATTCCTTTAAGTCCATACCAATGGCAGAGAACCATAAGAGTCAAAGGCAACGGTCCGCTTCCGAGAAATACAACACTATCACCGCGTTTGAGCCCGGCACCCTGAAATTCGGTTAGTGACAATTTGAGATAATTAGAGATATAATTGAAATTTGTAAGCATTTCCCAGGGGTCTCTACTTTCCAGTATGGAATGTGCATGTTCAATTTCCAATTTTGCAGTATATAAGCTTCTGAATCTGGCAATAGTGTCAAATGCTAAATTAAATTCAGAATCATAGAGGATAGCTTCTGCAGATTGATCATATATATCTAGTGCTATCAAATGATCCAGTCTTTGAAAAATGGTTCTAAGATGATTTGAAGGGTCCCGGAGGATGTCTTCATCCGTTAGATCCCTGATTGATGAAGATATCTCAAAGATGTCTTCAATTATGTTTTCTGCGAAATCTCCAGTACTATAGCTCAGACCGGAAATATGCTTTCCATATATGTCTGTACCGTAAACAGAACTGGTTGGTTTGTATATCTGTATTGAACTCATCATTATCACAGCCAAATAGGATTTGGTAAATCGACAACCCATCGACAGGATGTAATTAATACACCATTTTTTCGGATGTTATCAAAATTCACCTGAATGTCAGAACTTTCAAATCAACACAATATAAAAAGACAGAATACATTATTTAACACTTTCGAGGCATACTGGTTTAATAACAAATAATACATAATGTCCACATATTATATCTAATGGTTAGTATATAATATAGGAATTATTATTACGATTATATAATTTATGACATTTGTTGCTGGAAATATTTTCGAACATAATCTCAAACATAATGAAAAATGCCCAGCAAGCAGAAAAAGGATCACATAAAGACCGTTTCAAATGGGATTATCATAGCATAAGCAGTGACAACAATCATCATCTCAGTGCTGGCCCAGTTCCTGGCATCCGGCAATACTGACTGCATGGATAAGAACATGATTGAACTGGTTTGGGGAGGGAATGGGGAGCATGCAAAGGAGACCATCGGTGTGAAGACGCCATAGAATGTGGGGCATCCATGCCTTACTATTCCATAGATGGAATTTTCATCATTAAAGGGCACACTTAAATATATCAGTATGATGATATAATTCATGGTAATTTATAGCATTATACTGATATAGTCTGGTACAAAATATATCAATATAGTGATAAAGATGTAAGCTCTTAGCTTAAAAAGCGGTGCCAACAAATTCCAGCTTGAGGCTGCCATGTCAGACCACATTACTGGCAAAGGAGAAGTTGTCTGGAAATACAGACGGTAAAACATCTTTTCCTATTCGATTTTGATAAGTTTCCTGTTCTCAAAATCCCGTGCCCGGATGTATGCACACATCCTGTATTCCAGTGAATAAGCGATAGGTACAAGTGGGATTCAGTGATATTAATAATACATGTCCGACCTACTGGAAAAATCCCTGGAAGCAGCTCCTATCGTGAACCGTGGTGAGTATAATTATTTCATACATCCTATTACTGACGGAGTTCCATATCTGGAACCTGCCCTGCTAAATGAAGTGACTGACAGGATAATAGCTGTTGCCGAACCAGGCTTTGATAAGATACTTACCATTGAAGCTATGGGTATCCATATCGGAACAGCCCTGGCCCTCAGGACCGGTAAACCCATGTCCATAGTCCGAAAACGTCCGTATGAGCTTCCGAATGAGGTGAAGATACACCAGGCTACTGGCTATTCTAAAGGAGAACTGTACCTGAACGGGATATCAGCAGGTGAGCGTTTGATCATAATCGATGATGTGGTCAGCACAGGCGGGACGCTGGAAGCTGTGTGTCAGGCCGTGGGGATCGCGGGTGGAATTATCGTGGATACCGTTGTGGTCATTGAGCGGGGAGATGGTGCAAAGCAGCTCAGACAGGCGGGTTTGCCTGTGAAGACCCTGGTACGGGTCGATGTTGGTCCCGAGGGTGTGGAGATATTAGGATAGTATATTCATCGCAGCCATGAACAATTCATCCTTTCTTGATATCTTTGATTTTGATCTGGAACGAGTAGTTGACCTGATCAACCGATCAAAAGCAAGGACTGTGGGTCTCCAGTTCCCGGAAGGATTTAAGAGGCAGGCATTTTCCATAGCAAGGGAACTGGAAGATAAAACCGGGACTGTTGTGATGGTATCCGGCAACCCTTGTTTCGGGGCTTGTGATGTCGATATGGCACTTAAAGGGTCTGTGGATATCCTGTTCCATTTCGGGCATTCCGAACTTGTGGACGGGATGGATAATGTAATTTTCATGGAAACACCGGCCAGGGTGGATATCGGGCATGTGGTTGAAATTGCGGGCGTTAAACTGGATGCAGGCACAGTAGGTCTTGTGACCACTGTCCAACATGTCCATCAACTGGACAAGGCCAGGGATATCCTGGGATCAAAAGGTATGTCGTGTGTTGCAGGTATCGGTGATTCACGGATCAAATATCCGGGACAGTTGCTGGGGTGTAACTTTTCGGCTGCCGAGGTCAAATGCGACAGTTACCTGTATATCGGAAGCGGGAAGTTCCATCCATTGGGTGTGGCAGTGGCAACCGGGAGCAAAGTACTGGCAGCTGACCCCATGTTGAACACTGTTGAGTGGGTGGACCCTGAAAGGATATTGCGGCAAAGGGGTGGGGTGATAGCCACTTGTCTAGATGCTATTTCCTTTGGCATAATCGTTTCCACAAAGATAGGGCAGGAGAGAATGGTACTGGCACGACGGTTGGCCGAACTTGCTAAAAAGCATTGTAAGGAACATATCATAATTTCACTTGACAATATCACTCCCGAAGCTTTGTTACAGTTCAAGGTGGATGCTTTTGTAAATACGGCATGTCCACGCATTGCGATAGATGAGGGGGGCCGGTTCAATGCGCCTGTGCTTACGCCAGTAGAGTTTGAGATTGTGCTCGGGGAGCGGGATTGGGCTGACCTGGTGTTCGATGAGATAAGGGATGATACTGTGTAGTAAGGTTATTAAATATTGAATTTAATTGGTATCTGAGGTGACCTGTATGTCGAAATTTAAAAAAAGAGACTTGGAACGTAAAGGTGAAAAGAAAGAACAGACTCTTGAAAAAAAATTGATTGAGGACAATCTTGAGTCTTTGACAGGGTCAGAAGGGGAAATCGCAAAATTACCCGAAGAGGAGTAGTTCCTGTTGCAGGTAAGGATAAAGATACTTGCCGGAGGCGCCCTTGAAAAAACAATTGAAATAGAAGAAGGAAGTACTTATAGTGATATCCTTGCAGAACTGGGGATCAATCCTGAGACTGTTGTGGTGATGGTCGAAGGCAGGCCGGTACCTATAGATGATTTTGTGGATTCCAGTCAAATTGATATCCTGAAAATCGTATCAGGAGGATGATTAACTACGGATAAGCCTCCATCCTGAGCGCAGTACCCCTGGGTTGGTAGCAAACCTTGTTATTGGCACTACGACCGTAATTGGAGTGAAAGCCGTGGCAAGGTCCAGGTCCCAGTCCAGTACAGGCTGCGTGAAATCAGGTGTAAAGGAAATATTGTACTGACACGGTAGAGCGTGCAGATATCCTGTCAACATACCAGTGTAGGCGGGATCCTCCAGACCGTAGACAGTATCCAGTTTAAAATGCCTGAATTTAAATATGGATAGCAAATCCCTGATAAGCCGCATTAACGGTCCTATTATAGGTGTGAAATTCTTTACTTGTGGAATGGATCGGGATTCAACGGATTTTTCTATGTCCTTTGTCTCAGGTGTTTTTTCTTTATATTGGCTATGGATCAACGTGCGGCCCAGGATGAGTATATCTGTTTGTTTATCCTTTAACTCATATTGAATGGCAAGTATCAGCCAGCTTACGCTGAGACTACCGTCTATTATTCCTTCTGACCCGGAAGACCGGGCACGGATAGTAACAGGGAATAGCAGTACGACTAAGATCATTACTATTACTATTACTATTCCCATCAGGAGCCAAATCATTTTAATTATGATTGGTTTTTAGTTGGTCTCGGTTTCACCAGTTTTCGCCTTATTTTTCTCTTCCATCATCGATTTGCATTTTTCCACCATTTCCGGCATTATCTCGGTAAGCTGGGCCAATGCACCTTTTCCCTTGATGGTGAATAGCTGGACATCCTCTGCTGTCACCACAAGGAAAGCTATGGGTTGAATTGAAGCACCACCACCCCCACCACCGCCGGTACCTTCCTCACCTGCTTTCTTTTTGCCTTCACCACCACCACTGCCAAAACCAAAGCTGACTTTGGTAACTGGTATGATGGTCTTACCTTCAACGATAATATGTTCTCCAATCACGGTCTTGGTGGAGACCATGTCGGCAATCTCTTCTGTAATGGTCTTTAATAAATCATCCACTATCAAAATTCAAACCTCCACGATTCTGTATTAATTTGGTTGTGTGTTAAAGTATATGTATCTATCCCTAAAAATAGTACTTCTGAATAGCCCACTGACGTATGACCTGCTCTACTTTCACATGGAGTGTAGATTTGACTGATTTGAGTTGCTAAAAGGGTTAAGGCAATTGTTTTCATTTGGAACTACTTATAATTGGAGATACGTGTTGAAGCCATAATTATTATATAGAAGTACAAACACTTACAAGTGCTCTAATTATATTATTAATATTACAGGGATCATAATTACCGGAGGAAGAAGATCAATGGCAGGATTAGGCGGACAGCCTATAATAATTATTGACCCGGAAAAAAGCAGGACGACAGGCCGGGACGCACAGTCATCGAATATCATGGCAGCAAGGACAATTGCAAATGCTGTGAAAACCACATTGGGACCCAAAGGCATGGATAAGATGCTGGTCAATGCTGTGGGTGACATAACAGTTACCAACGATGGCGCAGCTATACTGCAGGATATTGATGTCCAACACCCTGCAGCCATGATGATGGTGGAGATATCAAAGACCCAGGAAAAAGAAGTGGGAGATGGTACTACCAGTGCCGTGGTCCTTGCAGGAGAACTGCTGGGCCAGGCTGAAAAACTGATCGAACTTGATGTTCATCCCACAGTTATCATCAAGGGTTTCAGGCTTGCAGCTGAAAAAGCACAGGAAATCCTGGAATCCAATGCAATCGGAATTACAGCTGAAGATACCGAAACACTCAGAAAGGTTGCACTCACTGCACTTTCAGGCAAGGGCAGCGAGATGGCACTGGACGACCTGGCAGATTTAACAATAAATGCTATCCAGACCATTACAGATAATGGAGAAGCAGATATACGACACAATATACAGATCATTCACCAGAGGGGGGGTTCTATAAAGGATACACATCTTCTCAAGGGTATGGTGATCGATAAGGCCAGGGCCCACAAGAATATGCCAAAAAGTTTAAAAAATGCAAAAATTGCGATTCTGGATGTTGGCATAGAGGTACAGAAAACTACCATAAGTGCCAAGATCAAGATATCAACCCCCGATGAACTGGAAGAAGCATACAGTGACGAATACGAGACAGTAAAAGAACAGGTGGACAGCCTGATAGCCAGCGGGGCCAATGTAGTGGTCACTGAAAAAGGGATAGACGATATATCCCTGCATTACCTTGCCAAGAATAACATCCTGGCCATAAGGAGGGTCAAGGAGGAAGAATTGAAAAAGATCGTTCGTGCAACCGGTGCTGTGATCAGGTCCAATGCCATGGACGTATCCCCGGAAGACCTGGGTAATGCCGAACTGGTCGAAGAGAGAGGAATTGGCAATTATAAGATGATCTATTTCGAGGGATGCGATAATCCCAAAGCTGTGACAATATTAGTCCACAGTGGTGCTGATTTTATCACAGATGAAGTTGACAGGGCATTAGACGATGCACTGAATGTAGTAAAAGTGGTCCTGAAGGAAGACAAGATCATGTTCGGTGGCGGTGCACCTGAAATTGAGGTTGCAATGCAGCTAAGGGAATATGCCCCATCATTAAGCGGACGTGAGCAGCTGGCCGTAGTTGCATTTGCCGATGCAATGGAAGGGCTGCCAAGGAGCCTTACAGAAAATTCAGGCCTTGACCCTGTAGACATCCTGGTAAAATTGAGGGTCGAACATAAGAATGGTAACAATACCGCAGGTCTGAACGTGCTGACCGGTGAAGTCATGGATATGAAAGATACCAGTGTGGTCGAGCCGTTAAAGGTAAAGATCCAGTCAGTAAAATCCGCGAACGATGCTGTTGCAATGATCCTGAGGGTAGATGATGTATTTGCATCAAAATATACCGGCCTGATGGATGTAAAACCCGAACACAGAATGGATAGCTATGATGGTATTGAGGCTCCTGATATTGGAGATGATTATTAGATCAGACAGGCAATAGTACGGAAGGATAAACACTGTATTACATAGAGGTTTGATATGGGGAAGAATAAGGACGTCGAGGTTGACCCATCATTGAATGACACAGTTGAAGATTCTGAAGAGCAAATGGTCGAGACTGAAGAAATAACAGTGAAAGAACCTATTAGTGAACTAGAGGAATCCGGCCAATTAGCGTCAGAGTACCTGAACCATTTGCAGCGGCTTCAGGCAGAGTTCGATAATTACAAAAAGAGAGTGGACAGGGAAAAGGCAGAACTTATTGAATATGCCAGCGCAAAACTGGTATCAGAGTTAATTGACATAATGGAGAACCTTGAACGGGGTGTGGCAAGTGCAAAAGAATCTGATGATATCGATTCCATTGTCAAGGGAATGGAGATGGTCAGCAACCGGTTGAAGGATATTCTTGGATCCAGGGGTTTTAAACCCATAGAAGCTGTGGGTAAAAAGTTCGACCCCCATTACCATGAAGCAATGATGATGACCCCAACTGATGAATACCCTTACAATACAGTGATTGAGGAGTTCCAGCAGGGATATATGATGAAGGATAAGGTGTTACGGTATTCCAAGGTCAGGGTATCGGTAAATGAAGATAACAACGAGAATCGCGAATAATATAAGTTTATGAATTATTATTGTAAGATGAGGTGAATTGAATGGCAAAGATAATTGGAATTGACCTGGGAACAAGCAATTCTGCGGCTGCTGCACTTATCGGAGGCAGGCCGACAATAATTCCCAGTGCCGAGGGAGCAAGTGTAGGTGGAAAGGCATTCCCGTCTGTTGTGGCTTTTACTGAGGATGGGCAAAGACTGGTAGGTGAACCTGCACGAAGACAGGCCGTTACTAATATTGAAGGTACTGTAATGGCAATCAAGCGAAAGATGGGGACCGGAGAAAAGGTTAAGATCAAGGATAAGGAGTTTAGTCCACAGGATATATCTGCTTTTATCCTACAGAAAATAAAACAGGATGCTGAGGCTTTCCTGGGTGATACGGTAGAAAAAGCTGTCATTACAGTCCCTGCATATTTTAACGATAACCAGAGACAGGCGACCAAGGATGCGGGAGAGATCGCAGGACTTGAAGTGGTTCGGATAATCAACGAGCCCACCGCCGCATCACTGGCATATGGCCTGGATAAAAAATCAGACCAGATGATACTGGTATATGATTTCGGTGGCGGTACACTGGATGTTAGTCTCATGGAAGTGGGAGGTGGTGTCTTCGAGGTCAAATCCACATCGGGAGATACACAACTTGGTGGTACTGATATGGACAATTTGGTGATTGACTATATTGCCGAAGATTTCCTTAACAAGGAAGGAATCGATCTCAGGTCTGACAAGACTGCAAACCAGCGTCTGCGGGAAGCCGCTGAGAAGGCAAAGATTGAGCTTTCCACAACAATGCAGACTTCAATCAACCTGCCCTTTATTACTGCCAACCAGGCAGGCCCAAAACACATGGAAATGACACTTACCAGATCAAAACTGGAAGAACTGGTCATGCCGATTATTGTGAAGACCCGCCAGCCAATGGAACAGGCAATTAAGGATGCCGGATTAAGCACATCTGATATTAGTACAATTATTTTAGTAGGCGGGCCTACAAGGATGCCTGTTGTACAGAAGTTCGTAAGCGATATTGTCGGTAAGGAAGCCGAGCACGGCGTGGACCCGATGGAATGCGTGGCTATGGGTGCTGCTATCCAGGCCGGTGTGCTGGAAGGCGATGTCAAGGATGTGCTGCTGCTGGATGTTACGCCTCTGTCCCTTGGTATTGAGACCATGGGTGAGGTGTTTACCCAGCTAATCGAGCGCAATACTACAATACCAACCAAGAAGAGCCAGATATTCAGCACGGCCGCGGAGAACCAGACCTCTGTGGATATACATGTGCTCCAGGGCGAGCGTGCCATGGCCCACGATAACACCACACTCGGACGGTTCACGCTGGTAGGAATTCCACCTGCACCAAGAGGTATTCCCCAGATCGAAGTGACCTTTGACATTGATGCCAACGGTAT
>DUIM01000187.1 GCA_013330355.1 Methanosarcinales archaeon | reverse complement strand
CAATACTGAAAGGCAACCTTGCGCCAGAGGGGTCGGTCATCAAACAGACCGCGGTCCATCCTGATATGATGGTCCATTCCGGCCCGGCCCGGGTGTTCAACAGCGAAGAGGAATCCATGCATGCCATTATGGACAGGCAGATAAAAACCGGAGATGTGGTAGTCATACGCTACGAAGGACCAAAAGGCGGGCCCGGAATGAGGGAAATGCTCTCACCCACATCTGCAATTGCAGGCATGGGCCTGATCGATTCCGTGGCACTTATCACAGACGGCAGGTTCTCAGGCGGCACAAGGGGTCCCTGTATCGGACATGTAACACCCGAGGCTGCACAGGGCGGTCCAATAGCACTGGTGGAAGAGGGTGATACCATCAAGATAGATATCCCCAACCGACTGCTGGTCATAAAGGTGCCAGATAATGTACTGGAAGAGAGGAAGGCCAGGTGGAAGAACCCGGTAGCAGAAACTAAAAAGAGCTATCTTGCCAGATACCAGCAGTACGTGGGTACTGCATCCCGCGGCAGCATCCTTGATTAGGAGAATATTTTATACAATATTCTCCCCTGTGATGGCGGTCATGATCCACTGGAAAGGATATTGATAAAAGTCAAATTGGAGCCCGAATGCTGCAAAAGGAAGAAAAAATAACTATCATCCTGATGGTTATGGCACTACTGGTATTGATCATTGCATACTTCGGTTTTATTGTTGATGGTGTGGAAACCTCCCAATATTCAGAGCGATCTAACACAGGCGACCGGGTTGTATTACATGGTGATGTAGTCGGAAAAAGAGTGACCTTTACCGGTGACCACCTTATACTTACAGTGGATAGTGAAGGCAGCAGGGTCAAGGTCTTTATCCCCTGTAATAGTGGTGCTGAAAAGGTCAATAACATTATTAATATTGCAGATGCAGTTGAGGTTACAGGTACTGTGGAAGAATACCAGGGTGAAAAAGAGATTGTGGTGGAACAACCTGGTGATGTAAAGATACTGGAGTAAAGATACTTGGAAAATATACTGGGATAGTGTGTACTTTTCAACTGCGTATTTTTTAAATTCGTATAATATTGGATATATTCCAATAATGAATAATAGTGTGCTGTCGCCTGACGCACTAACTCCGGAGTTTCATCCACTGGCCAATACCGTTGTCCACTCCAGTAACCCTCTATGCCAGGCTGTATCGCAGGAATATTCCGCATTGGGGTTGTCTTATCGATCATAGATAGACTTTGTCAATAACTCACGCAAGGACCTATACAACACGGTTGTCGCTTATTTGGTTTAAAGATATAAAAATCTTGGCAATATAAACAATAATCCGTAAGGATTATCGGTTTAAATGATATTAAAATATATCAACACCGCAAGCAATAGCAGCACTGCTCCCGTCACCAGCCGCATCTCGATACGCCTATTTTCCCTCAGGTCATTAACCCGTTCAGGACTGAGACCGAACGCCAGCATAATACCCAGTATAAGCACTGGCAGTATCACACCCAGATTGTAGAAACAAAGGTATATGGCCCCGTCAGCGATTTTACCCTGTGTTATCAACACATCCAGTATGGCAAAATAGACCGCACCCACGCACGGTGCCTTGATAAGTGAGAACATTGCACCCGCAAGAAATGAAACCATAACCGTATTCCTGTGCTCAATCCCGCCAACCAGTTGTAAAAATGAACCTGACGTTTTGAAACTCGACCTGTCATGCATCTTCAGGTGGTACGCATCATAGAAATGCCACAATCCAAGCAGTCCGATCAATACCACCAACAGCAGGGTAACAGTATCCTTGATCTCCGGCTGCTGTTTTATCAGACCCAGCAGGCCCATCCCCACAACCATGAACATGACAAATATACCTGCACAAAAGCCACCCACGATCTTCAGCAGTTCTGTGCGGTTTCCCTTTGATGACAGGGTCAATGATGCCAAAAATGCCATTACAGCCAGCAGGCATGGATTGAAACCGGCCAACAGACCTGCCACCAGTACCACAGGGAGAGATAGCTCAGGTAATATATTCCCGCCAACTGCAGGCTGGACAGAGTTATTTCCAGGAATAAGCGGTGAATTTTCAATTCCTGCAACCAGCAGTTCTTCCAGTCGTTTCTCATCGCCATTGTAGTCCGAATATGTTATAGTGACTTGGTGATTGATGACCAGGGCAGGGACGGAGGCTACTCCGTACTCACTCACCATGCGGTCATATACTTTTATATCACCATAGTCCGACCAGATCTCATATTTTGAATATGAGATGTTGTCATATCCCTGGATAACCTTGTACACTACAGGTTCGGCCCCGGCGCAATTTGAACAGCCGTCCTCATAGAAATACTCGACTACCACTTCATCGGATTGGCCGCTAGCCGTAATGGGAAAAAACAGGACAATTGACAGCAATACCAGTACTATGAAGCTATTAATGGCATATAATGTAAGCACAGGTCTCTTTTTCATATTGGCTCTCCGAAACCATGCCAGTGGTCAGGTTTGCGATCTCTCCAGTATAAGCAGATACATAACTCTCTACAACATACAGGGACTTGTTACCAGAACATCCACAGTTGCGCTCCATAATTTCTACTTTCCAGTATCTCTCATCTTCCCGAAGAGCGCTGTTGTTAGTTTCGAAAC
>DUIM01000107.1 GCA_013330355.1 Methanosarcinales archaeon | reverse complement strand
CAATTATATTTATATTATTTTATATCTATGTCCTAAATAAAATATTCTTTTTCTTTTATTAGTATAGATATCTTATCAAACTTTGACATGTCCTGGTTGATCAGCTTATCGTCAATCTCAATTGTCAGGTCATTATCATACCCACTTATCCGGAGCCTGTTAAGTATTTCACTAATCTCAGGATTCCTGGTCATATGTCCCGGGTAATGTGGAGTACCGTTTTGCACACCTCCCACATGTACATTCACGATCCTGCCGCCATGTTCATTTATAAAATCCAGGGCATTGTCCTGACCTGTTTGCAGAGCATGGGCTATATCAAATGTCATCATAAGATCAGGATACTTTGCCAGCACATCTCCCATAAGCGATGGTTCATAACACATGTTCTGTAACCTGGGCGAGAGATTCTCAAGAGCAAGGACAACATCCATTTCCCTTGCATATCCAGTACAAACAGTGAGATAGTCCAGGAACCATTCCATGTCTTCCGGGCTTGGCTGCCGGTGCACGGTCCTGTTCCCGGGGTGAATGGTCAATACACGGGCATCCAGCTTTGAGGACAGGTCTATGGCCCAAAATGTCTCTTTGATGGTAGCTTTTCGTACATGTTCATTATATGATGACGGATTCAGGTCAAGGATAGGTGTATGAACAGTGCAGTGTCCGAAAAAGGTAGATATTACATCATCCAGGTGCTCCACAACTTTTGCTTCATGGCGGTGCTCCCAGAATTCAGGTGTTTCTGCCCAGAACTCAATATTTTCTATTCCTGCCTGGCCCAGTATCTCTGCGATCTCATCAATACCATAGTCCCACAAGAACAGCGACGAGCATGATATTTCCATATTATATCTCCATAACCTTCCTCAGATCGACAGCATTGCCCCTGGTAGATCGTACCATCTCGGCACCGCCCATCATTGCCCTGCCCACACCCAGCACCTGCTCACCCACTACAATTACCTGGTCGGATGGCCGGATGTTTACATCGGCATCCACTACACCGGGTGCCAGCAGGCTGCCGCCGGGCACAAAATCATCTATCCGGATCTGGTATGTTCCCAGTTCAAGAAGCCGCTTGGCACCTTCAAGTGTTGGGATAAGTGTACCTGTCCTTGGGTTAAGGCTGGCCAGCTGCATTTTATCATCATATACCTGGTATTTCGGGAACGGTGCTTTGATGGAAGCACTATCAGGGACTAAAAGCCATCCCGCACCTCTGCCAAACTGGTAATTAGCAATCCCTTTCAACATGTTCTTAGCCATGTCAGTGGTCTTACGAAGTGCGTACCCCTCGTCACGGACAATACCAGATATAGTAGACCTTAATGTCCCCAGTGACCGGGCAGATGTAACGCTGCCCTGGGCAGTAAATATTATATCAAGACCCAGCGTTTCGGCAGCACTCTGGCAAATATCCCTGTAGGCACCATCTACATGGGCAATTATGTGTGAGTACTTATTGGTTTTTAGGTAATCCACAAGGCACCCGGTCACCCATGAAAGTTCTTCAAGGTCCCAGTGTCCTGTCACAGGTATATCGTAATGGGCGGCAGGATATACAAGTTCCAGCTCACGCGGCACTATACCCAGTGGCGATGTGATTATTACCTCGTTCAATGCCCGCCTGTTCCTCCCGGTGGCACGGTTGAACAACTGGTGGCTGTTTGATATGGAATAAGGCTTACGGGCAGAGCAGGGAAGCAGCAGCAGTATATTTGCAGCAGGTGCCTGGTATTGGGAGTGTACCCTACCGGCAAACCGCTTTACTTCTACCCTGTCCAGAGATTCTGAAGTATTTGCATACATGGTAACGCTTCGGTATGTCGGCGTATGCTGTTCAAGGTACACATGTTCCTGGTCCATAAGCCTTAGCAGCGCAGTGAGCCAGGGACTGCTGCGGCATTTTCCTTCCACATATTCTCTGAGATTACCGCCCCTGATATGCTGGACAGCGATCTGTTTTTCCTCAAGCAACCTGTTCACGTTATGCCCGGCCACCAGTTTACCCCGCTCTTGTGCGCTCATTTCCTGCAGGTCTTCCACGCTGGTATTACTGCATACGCGGCATGAACAGGGCAGTACTTGCAGGTCTGACAGCCTGTACTCAGCATCGGGCATCATGTAGATACCATCATATGCCTTAATTGTAGGAAGTATGTCATCAACAATATCAATGCCCAGGTAGATCAACAGAGCAAGGTTTTCCGGGGTTGCCAGTGCAGGGGCATACAGGGCGGTATCAGGAGGAGTATTGTTCTTGATATGAATTACAGTATCCAGCAACATCCTGGGATTATTTTCCATCTGTCTTGCCGCACCTATGACATACATATCCGCATGTGGAATATCAGGGCAGGCCGGTTGTATTATTTGGCCTGTTGCCCCAGCCCGTTTTTCCCAATGATTTCGTTCCTGTTTTACAGAGTCATTGATCTCTTTTACTATTTCGGGCCTGGCATGCAGGGGCATTGGTTTACCTGGCAGGATGACAAGTTTGCCAGGATCCACTTCATCAGGTGATAATATATTCCGGGCCCACAGGCTGCCTGCGAAAACAATAGGGCTGTCCTTTCCGGGATGCAGGATCAAGGGTGTAGGATAATGAGTGTCCAGCAGCAACTTACCCAATCGTGCGGCTGCATCCCTTCTTGTTACTTCAAAGTATTTTGTCATTACAATTCCGGTGCAGTATATGTGCCTAAACGTTAAAAAGGATATTTAGAAAATCTTATTGGCAAATAGCTATTTCCTTAATACTGATGTCTGCAAAACTCGTTAATACAAATATACCGACACAAATACCCAATGTACTTTCCATAGAAGAGGGTGGAAAGACCAGGCTTGTCACTAAGAACCTGGTCCCGGACATGCAGGTTTATGGTGAGAAACTGGTAGCGGTCGATGGGATAGAATACAGGTTATGGTCACACCACCGCAGTAAGCTGGCCGGTATGATAGAAAAGGGGATGAATCTACCTCTAAAAGAGGATTCCAGGGTCCTTTACCTTGGTGCTGCATCGGGAACTACTGCCAGCCATGTTTCTGATATTGTAGAGAAAGGGCGCATCTTTGCAGTCGAGTTCTCACCCAGGATCATGCGTGATCTTATTGATGTGTGCAGTATGCGCAGTAACATGGTCCCGATCTTTGCAGATGCCGGGCAGCCTGGGTCGTACAGGGCTATTGCAGGTTCGGTAGATGTGATATACCAGGATGTGGCCCAGCCCAACCAGGCTGAGATCGCATTGGTCAATGCAAGGGAGTTCCTCAAAGAGGGAGGATACCTTGTAATGGTTATCAAGGCCCGGAGCGTAGATTGTACTGTAAATCCAAAAATAGTGTATGAGCAGGAATTGGATAAACTTGGCAAAGAGTTTAATTTACTTGATAAGAAAGTACTCAGACCATATCATCCTGACCATCTGGCAGTTATTGCACAAAGATCCTTCAAAGAACCTGACTTGTTCTAATAAATCCTTTAGATTGTAAAAGAAATGATCAGTTCATTCCTATATATTATCCCTGCCGGATATGATCTTCAATCTCTCTATTCCGCCGATCTCACTGATAACCATTGCAGTAGAATTCGGCACAAGTGATTCCCACTCCTCACCATACAGCATCCTGCGGCGTATCTCGGTGCCCGAATATCTCTCCCTCTTGAAAAGTGGTGACTGCCGGACCTCAAATCCTGCTTCCTTGAACAATCGTATCACTAACGGGTTGTTGGAATACACGAGCTCAAAAGGTGGTGTCATAGAAATAACATGGGACACCCAGACTGAATTGCGCCGGATATCCTCAATGGGTATTATGTAGTGTTTAACACCCAATGTCTCCAGCGCTTTGGTCATCATCAGCACCCGCTCACCTGCCGTGAACAAATCATCGGGCTCATGGCTTACTTGTGCGCTTCCGATGCCGATTATGATTTCATCTACTTCTTGTGCTATCGACTCAAGCACGTTTTGGTGTCCCAGGTGGTATGGTTGAAACCGTCCTATGTAGAATGCTCTTCTGGAATCCATTCTCCGCCGTTCCAGACTACTTCATTGAACTTTTCATAGTCCCATGCATTATTTTTGTGCTTTTGGGCTGCAAGTTTTACGACGATATCCATAAAGATGGGTTTGTCGTGGTATTCTATTCCCTTGACTTTATCCAGGTATTCCTTGCCTATATTATTGCGGATAAAGATGGTACTCCATCCATCCGGGCTGCCTATACTACCTACACTGATATCTGCATAATAAGATGTGTAATCCAGGCAGTGATGGCAGGGTTTACGGGCCAGGTGAGCAATTTCCTTGATCGGGACCAACGCTTTATCATCATCGGTCTCTGCTACGAACTTGCCTTTTGCAAAGTCAAGTTTATTCACAGTTTTCCGGTCCAGACCCATAATGTTGGGCATGATATTCTCTCCCATATCATCATAGGTAAAGCTCTCCATACATATAAGGCCAATAACCAGCTTGATCTTATCTGTAAGGTTCTCCCGAAGCAGTGAAGCTGCATGCGCTTGACAGGGGGTGCCAACCACAGCGATCTTCTCATATTTCTGAAGTACTTCACGTAGACTTGATAATACAGGTTCATAGGTATATTTGGTACCGGCTACACTTGCCACCTGTTCGGCACTGGTCAGCACCACTACTTCGGTCTCCCAATCTTCATTCCGTGAAACACTAAGGGCAGCATCGATCTCACCCTGTTCAAAGAGTGATTTCAGGATACCGGTAACAGCTCCACCATCCTGGCCGTGTATGGAACTCTTGCCAATCCGCTGGTCGATGACATTATCTAATTCATCATCACCGGGGAAGCCATCGAGGATCGGACAGATACGCTGACAGGCCAGACAGTTCTGGCAGGCCAGACATGTGTCACAGTCCACATAACATTGCCTGTTGGCACAATAATTGTCTTCCCTGCTGATCTCACTGAAGAGTTTGACCA
>DUIM01000057.1 GCA_013330355.1 Methanosarcinales archaeon | reverse complement strand
CTCAGCAACACAGCATCAACAGCAAATTCGATGTCAATGTACTTGAGTGCAATAACCACGGATGAGCCCATGAATGGAGTAAGGAAGGATGCCAGTGTGGCTGCGATGAGTGCGGATGTCTTTATGCTTGCTTCATCCGGCTTTTCGATGAGTTCTCCAGAAATCATGTTATGCTTATTCATCCTGTTCTATCCTGGCAGATACGATATTTCAACGTTCTGGTTCGCTACACATGAGGGGACAATTTCATTGAGATGGACTTCGGTATGGCATAGTTGGTTCATTTTTATCTGAAACAATCAAATTCCATATTTTATTCCATACTGCCAGAGAGCACACTTAAGAATATAGAATATTTCCTTTCAGTCTCCTTTGCGTTCTTTGTCTGTCAACAATAAGCTATATCACAGATTACCTGACCGGCTACCCATTCCATTCGGGGAAATCCTACCGCAGAATGTGTGGGTGCCAGCGCCCACGTAGTAAGCCCGCGGAACAACGTGAATAATGCCCACATACGGGTCGCAATTTACTGCTACAACATCCCCAATTTACTGCTGTGGTACTCTCAATTCCTGCATGATGGTATGAACCAGTTTCACTCTTATGACAGGCAGAAACTTTTACACCATCATCTGGCAAGGTGGCCCATGCAGGTATTTTCCTTTTAATTACCAGCTTCCTTTTTACTCAGGTAATCTTCAATGGCAGCATGCAGCCCATCAGCAGCCAGGTTCGAGCAGTGCAATTTGACAGGCGGCAGCCCATCCAGTGCATCGGCCACACTGTCCCGTGTAATCTCAAGAGCTTCCTCAATGGTCATACCCATAGCCATTTCTGTGATCATGCTGCTGGTGGCAATGGCCGCACCGCAGCCAAAAGTCTTAAATTTTATATCTGCCAGTTTACCGTCATCGACCTTGATATGGATTGTCATCATATCACCGCAAACAGGGTTACCCACTTCACCCACACCGTCTGCATCCTCTATCTCGCCAACGTTCCTGGGATTGCTGAAATGATCCATTACTTTTTCGCTGTACATATTTCTACCACTTCTATATTAAAATAATCCAGTAGTCGGATAATTTAATAATATAACAATTAATCTTTCGGAGCAATGGGTGACATAGCTCTTAGTTTTTTCACGATATCTACCAGGTTCTCTACAACGTAATCCACTTCATCAATAGTATTCTCATGCCCCAGTGTGATCCTGAGATTTCCGTGTATCTTTTCTGGTATGATACCCAGGGCCGCAAGTACATGTGAAGGTTCCAGCGATTTTGACGAACAGGCAGAACCTGTGGATACAGCCACTCCTTTCATGTTGAGCATCATGAGCAGGGATTCGCCTTCCACATAACTGAACCTGACATGTACATTATTACACAGACGTTTCGTTGGATGACCGTTCAGGTATGATTCGGGAATTGAGTCCAGTATCTTCCTGATCATGGTATCCCTTAAGTTGACCAGGTATTTTGTATCACCCTCCACCCTCTGTTTAGCCAGTTCGACGGCTTTTGACAGGCCCACAATACCAGGAATATTCTCTGTACCGGCACGTTTTCCCATTTCATGGCTGCCGCCTTGCGACAGGCCCTGGAGCCGGGTGCCTTTGCGCAGATACAGTGCACCTACACCTTTTGGTCCATATATCTTGTGTGCGGATATTGACAGCATATCCACGCCCAGGTCATCTACATTTACCGGCATCTTGCCAACGGACTGGACTGCATCGGTATGCACCAGGACCCCATGCATATGGGCAATTGCACTGATCTCCTTAATGGGCTGGATAGTGCCAATTTCGTTGTTGGCGTGAATGATAGAAATTAATATTGTATCATCGGTAATAGCATCTTCAACATCGGCAGGGTCTATCAGTCCCTGGTTGTTTACAGGTACATAAGTTATTCTATAGCCCATATCACCGAGATATTTACAAGTATTGAGTATGGCAGGATGTTCGATCACCGAGGTTATGATATGTTTCCCCTTATTCTTTTTCAGGTAAGCTATGCCTTTAAGGGCAAGGTTATCTGATTCGGTTCCACCTGATGTGAATATGATCTCTTCAGGTTCGGCTCTGAGAAAATCAGCGACCGTTTTCCTTGAACTGGCCAATGCCCGTGCTGCCTCCTGCCCGAAAGTATGAAGACTGGATGCGTTCCCGAATAATTCATCATAAAAGGGCAGCATTGCATTTACAACTTCAGGATCGGGTCTGGTCGTAGCACCATGATCCATATATATCCGTACCACTTTATTCTCACCTCGATTTAAGGGGTACATATTTCCCAATATGCATATAATTTCCTGAATCGATAATTGTAAAATATATCGATTAGTACGTATAGGATGTACGATCCAATACGTTCTATATATTAATAAAAAGTGAAAATTAAACTTTTATCTGTTCCGGGGAAAAACCCCTTTTTACAAGCACATCTTTCATTCTGCTTTTATGATTTCCCTGCAATTCAATTGCATCGCCCTTCACCGTGCCACCACAGGCGAACTTGGATTTAAGATAAGTTATTAATTCGTGTAGATCAATTTCATATGGATCCAAACCTTCAATAACTGTCACTTCTTTCCCATATCTCCGCCGATTTATCTTCACAATAATTCGCTGTTGTTCCTTTGCGACTTCCTCACAGATACAAAGCTCATTGGGAAGACCACAAACGGTACACATCTCTGAACTCATTTCTTGAATTGTTCCTCCATAGTAGGATTGATACAGCATTATTATATTTAATGCCTTTGCATTGGTTGATACTGATGGTATTAATATATAATGGAACGCCCATTGCTAATGAGATTTCATATGCGAAAAATATTTTCAGCCAGATGCCGGGATTAATGCTGCATAGGAGCATATCCGGGGATTTTGCCCTTATTTTTGTCCTTAAAAGACCTGGTACGGTTGGGGTCCATATGTTGTTCATGCGTTTCCCCATCGATGTAATATTCCTGGATTCTGATAAAAAGATTATCGGGACAGCCACACTAAAACCATGGACAGGTCACAAACGGATGAAAGGGGTCAAATATATTATTGAAATGACCCGGGGAACAGTGGAACGATTCAATTTGATACCAGGTGAACAATTGACCTTCTGAACCGTTGACCCTTTGAACAGTTTACCTTTTGAACAATTAAGCTGTAGGGAATGGGGCAAAAATATCATAACTTTTATGAGATGTATCGGACAATAACTATTTAGGTAATATATATGGGCATAACAATACTCTGGCTGAACCGCAAGGATATGGATGGGTTGATAGACATACACAATGTACTTCCGGTTGTGGAAAATGCCTTTTTGGAGCATGGTCTGGGCAAGGTCCAGATGCCGCCGAAGGTCTACCTGGATTTTAAGGCGCACAACGGCGACCTGCGCACTATGCCGGGTTATCTGGAAAATATGGATATCGCAGGCGTCAAACTGGTGAATGTGCATCCCGATAACCCAAAGATCGGGCTGCCTACGGTCATGGCCTTGATGGTACTTAATTCCACAAAGACAGGCGCACCCCTGGCAGTGATGGATGGAACCAGCCTGACCGACCTGCGTACCGGTGCAGCGGGTGGGGTGGCTGCAAAGTATCTTTCAAGGGAGGATTCCAGGGTGGTGGGCCTGATCGGACTGGGGAGGCAGGCAAGGACGCAGCTTCGTGCCATTATGGAAGTCAGGGACATTAAGATGGTAAAGATATTCGACATGTCTAAAGAGTCTACTGTTGCATTTAAAGTTGAGATGGAGAAAGAGATGGGGGTCGAAATTGAATCCGAACCAAATGCCCGTGAAGTATGTGATTGTGATATCCTCGTGACTACAACCCCGGTGAAGAGTCCGGTGGTCAAAGCTGGATGGATCAGGGAGGGTACCCACATCAATGCTATCGGGGCGGATGCTGCAGGAAAGGAAGAACTTGATCCAATGATCCTTAAAAATGCAAATGTAATAGTAGATGCCATCCAACAGGCATCCCATTCGGGCGAGGTGAATGTGCCCATCTCAAATGGTATATTTTCAGTGAGCGAAATATATGCCGAACTGGGCCAGATTGTCAGTGGCATTAAACAGGGAAGGGAGAACTATAGTGATATAACGGTCTTTGACTCAACTGGTCTTTCCATCCAGGATGTGGTAACTGCAGACCTGGCCTACCAGAGGGCTCTGGAGAGGAAGGTAGGATTAGAACTGGAGTTATTCTGATTTCCTGATCCCCCATCTCAGCCAATTAAAATCACATCCTTTTTAAGGAAGAAAGTCGAAGGCTTATTACATGTGACTAGTGACTATGGTAGAGTCGTCAACTTACACGTGGCTAGTGACTTTGGTAGAGTCGTTAACTTACACGTGACAAGTGACTTTGGTAGAGTCATCAACTTAGTATAAATGAGGGAAATAAATGAATTTGAATGCAACTTTTATTTCAGGAAGGACTGTTAACCAGGGTTGTAACCTGGAAAACAAGACTTCGCAAGCGTATTTTGATGCTGCAGCGTATTGTGAGATGAACTCAAAAGATGCCAGTTCGTTAGGTGTTGAGTCCGGAAACAATGTCAAGGTAACTACGGATCACGGAAGTGTTGTAGTGCCGATGGCAATTTGTGATGGCAACCCGGATGGTTTGGTGTTCATACCCATGGGACCATGGGCCAATGCGGTTGTAGACCCGGATACAAAAGGATGCGGAATGCCTGGATATAAAGGTATTCCGGTAGTAGTAGAGCCAACTGATGAAAAAGCACCGACCATGCCTGAACTCATGGCCAGGTTAAAATGAGGGAGGTAGGATATGATAATCAAAGATGTACTCTGTCCATTCTGCGGATGTCTCTGTGATGATCTGGCAGTGGAAGTAGAGAACAATAAGGTAGTGGATGTGAAACATGCCTGCAAGATAGGCACAAGTAAGATCATGGGCCATGACAGGATCAAGGCGCCCATGATGCGGGATGACAAGAACGGTGAGTTCAGGGAAGTATCCTATGATGAGGCCATTAATGAGTCTGCAAAGATACTTGCCAATTCCAAGCGCCCCCTGTTGTACGGCTGGGCCTCGGGCGTATGCGAGATGATGAAAAAAGGTGTCCTGCTCAACGAAGAGGTAGGAGGAATTATAGATAATACAGCCAGTGTATGTCACGGGCCGTCTGCCCTGGGTGTCCACGAGAAGGGACTACCCACCGGTACCCTGGGCCAGTTCGCCAACAGGTCCGATCTGGTAGTATTCTGGGGCTGCAACCCGGTACAGGCCCATCCCAGGCATATGAGCAGGTATTCAGTATTCAATAAAGGATTTTTCACTACCAAGGGACGTAAATCAAGGAAAGTAGTGGTCTTTGATGTAAGAAAGACCGATACTGCCGAAATGGCTGACGAGTATGTACAGGTGAATCCTGGAGAGGACTATATGGTTCTTTCTGCCCTGCGAGCCATTGTGGCTGACAAAGCCGACGTGGTCCCTGATAGCGTTGGCGGTGTGTCCAAAGAGAAATTAATTGAACTTGGAGAGGCCATGAAGGGCGCAAAGTATGGCGCGGTATACTTCGGCATGGGCCTGACCCAGAGCAGGGGTAAGTATAAGAACATCGATAATGCGGTGTCCCTTATCACTGAACTGAACGCCCATGGAAAGCACAGTATCCTACCCATGCGCGGTCATTATAATGTGACCGGTTTCGGTCAGGTGTGCGCCTGGGAGACAGGTTTTGTCAATGCAGTGGATATGTCAAGAGGTATTCCATACTACAACCCGGGCGAGACCTGTTCCAACGACCTGCTGATGCGGGAAGAGATCGATGCGGCATTCGTTATTGCCGGGGATGCGGGAGCGCATTTCCCTGCCCAGTCCATTGCCCGGATGGGCAAGGTGCCTGTAATACAGGTTGA
>DUIM01000140.1:7804-13346 GCA_013330355.1 Methanosarcinales archaeon | reverse complement strand
CGATCCTCCGGTCCATCTCAGGGGATTTGCTGATCTTGCCTTCAGCGTTTAGTTCCAGTTCAGGATCAATACCGCATACGTTCTCGCCGCATACCAGGGTGATACCTGATATGGCTGCACCCACTGCGAAATGTTCCCAGTTCTTACGTGCGATCTCTGTGGAACCCAGGGCTCCTGTAAAAATGGGGACCTTCAGCTTGACCTTTTGGTCCCAGCCATATTCTGTCTCAGTATCCACGTTGGGGAATATTGCAGTATCCGGTCCGGGCTCTACGCCTTCGGGCAGGCCGAATGCTCCTACTGCATATCCCTGGATGTTCACATGTGAATAGTCGATCGGATAGTTCTTATCGGCTCCTGAAGTGCTCTCGCCAAAGGGTCCGGGATATAGTACTTCCCTGCCCCGAAATGTTGACTTGAAAATTTCACAGTTGCCTCTGCACCCATCCAC
Organism: Methanosarcinales archaeon; assembly: GCA_013330355.1. Taxonomy (GTDB): domain Archaea; phylum Halobacteriota; class Methanosarcinia; order Methanosarcinales; family Methanocomedenaceae; genus Methanocomedens_A; species Methanocomedens_A sp7939u. The sequence continues at coordinate 12,895 of DUIM01000140.1, read as the reverse complement.
ACAGCGGGTACATATTCCTGATACCGGAGCCACGTTCCTGGAACGGTTGGATGTCCCGGTAGCTTCATTTGCGTTTGGTGTTCTAAGATTCACGATTTTGCCTCTTGTTTATTATTTTTACGGACTTGTTTGATCATGATAAAATTCCCTGCATAACCCGCACAACCTTGGTGAAAGGTTATTGATCCAATTAGCTGTATATTTGCAGATGTTCAGATGAAAAGGGCTGCAATTTTCTTCTGATATTGGGAATTTCCATGACGTTTCTGTTGTCCATTAATAGGTAGCCGACATCTGACTATAGTGTTATATTATATATTATTATCGTTCAAATTAGAAAACTATTAATATTAATTAAAAGAAGTAAATTGCCTACACCGTTTTTTAACTTAAGTCTTCTGTAGATACATTTTTATATAACTTTTAGACACCGGCTAGCTCCTTCCTAACATCTGAAAAAAGGTTATATTTAAATAATATATGGTCAGTAAATGGCTGACTATATCCGTATTGGCATAATTATAAAAGGTGATATCTTATCCATATCGAGCCACATTATGTAGATCAAATTAGTTGCAATAGGCATAAAGCATTTTTTTTCAATTATTTAGTATGGAACATTCTATTGCTTTTTGGCAATACCCGGTAATCAAATTATAGTAAGGAAAATAAAATGAAACAGGAGGAATCAGATGACTGCTAACGAATCCAAAGTGGATTCAATAATAGATGAATACAATGCCGAACCAGGTTCGCTGATATCCATATTACAGGACATCCAGCTAGAGTATAATTACCTGCCAGAGGAATCTCTTGAATATGTGGCTAAAATATTGGATATCCCCAGGGTCCAGGTCTTTGGCGTGGCTACTTTTTTCAAGGCATTCAGCCTGAAACCCAAAGGTAAGCAGCAGATACATGTATGCATGGGTACTGCCTGCCATGTCAGGGGCTCGAAAAAAGTACTGGAAGAACTGGAGCGAAAACTGGAGATCAAGGCCGGTGATACGACAGACGATGGCGAGTATACACTTGAGACCGTTAACTGTGTAGGTGCGTGTGCCCTTGGTCCGGTGGTTGTGGAGAATGAGAAATACCACGGGGAGATGACACCCATCAAGGTCGAGAGTCTGTTAAACAGTAAAAAAGTCTGAAGGTGAATTAATTGAAAGTAATATCGGCAAAAGAACTGGAAGACCTTCGCAATGAAATACTGGCCGGAAAAGATCAGGATAAGCCCTGCATTGCTGTTTGCGGAGGTCCTGGCTGTCTGGCAAATCAGTGCCTGGAAGTGAGGGATGCATTTGTTAACGAGATAGCAGCAAAAGGCCTGACTGACAAGGTGGATGTCAGGACGACAGGATGCCATGGTTTTTGTGAACGCGGACCCATTGCACTGATCTATCCACAAGAGATATTCTACCAGAGATTGTCCATAGATGATATTCCTGAAATAATCGAGCAGACGATTGTTAACAACAAGACCATTGACAGGTTGCTGTATACTGATGACGAAGCAGGACAGCTAGTTGAGACTGAAGGCGAAGTTCCGTTCTATAAAAAACAGATGCGGCTTATTCTTGGCAATAACAGCAAGATAGACCCCCACAGTATAGAGGATTACATCGCCATCGGAGGTTATTCTGCCCTTGTAAAAGTGCTGGGTGGAATGCAGCCAATGGATGTGGTTGATGAAATTAAGAATTCAGGCATCAGGGGCCGTGGTGGAGGAGGTTTTCCAACCGGACGAAAATGGGAATCCACCCGTAATGCACAGGGTGACATCAAATATGTCATCTGCAATGCAGACGAGGGCGATCCGGGAGCCTTCATGGACCGCAGTATCCTGGAAGGAAATCCCCACAGCGTGCTGGAAGGAATGATCATCGGCGCTTATGCTATTGGCTCAAATGAAGGGTATGTATATGTAAGGAACGAATATCCACTGGCGCTAAAGAACATCAACCTGGCAATTAAGCAGGCACGTGAGGCGGGTCTGCTGGGAGACAATATACTGGGCTCGGGCTTTGGCTTCGACCTGAAGGTCAACCGTGGCGGCGGTGCGTTCGTATGCGGAGAATCCACTGCACTTATGGCATCGCTGGAAGGAAAGCCAGGTGAACCAAGAGCCAAGTACATCCACACTTCAGATAAGGGACTATGGGACCGCCCGTCCAATCTGAATAATGTAGAGACCTGGGCCAACATCCCCCTGATCATAAATAACGGTGCAGACTGGTATTCTGCTATTGGTACCGAGTCCAGCAAGGGCACCAAGGTGTTCAGTCTTGTCGGCAAGATCAACAACACCGGCCTGGTTGAAGTGCCAATGGGCATGACACTGCGTGAGATCATCTTTGATATCGGCGGCGGCATCCCTGATGGCAAGGCTTTCAAAGCCGTCCAGACCGGCGGGCCCAGTGGCGGGTGTATACCCGAATCGCTCATCGACCTGCCTGTGGACTACGACCGGCTGACCGAAGTAGGGTCCATGATGGGGTCCGGCGGTATGATAGTGATGGACGAGGACACCTGTATGGTGGACGTAGCACTGTACTTCATCAACTTCCTGATGGAAGAGTCATGCGGTAAATGCGTGCCCTGTCGCGAGGGGCTGCTTCGCATGGGCGAGATACTTACGAACATTACAGAGGGCAGGGGCAGGATGGAAGACCTTGACCTGATACAGGACCTGTCTGAAGTGCTGAAGGACGCTTCCCTGTGCGGCCTGGGCCAGACAGCACCGAATCCGGTGATGTCCACCCTGAAATACTTCAGGGACGAGTACGAGGCACACATCAAGGACCACAAATGTCCGGCAGGCGTGTGCACTGAACTTATTACATACAGTATCGATGCCGACAATTGTACTGGCTGCGGCCTGTGCCTTAAGAAATGTCCGGCAGAGGCCATTACCGGAGAAACGAAGCAGCCCCATGTACTGGACGCTGGGAAATGTATCAAATGCGGCATCTGCTATGACGTTTGTAAGTTTGATGCAGTTATAAAGGAGTGATTCGGATGTCACAAAATTCACAAGCACCACGAGGAGAAATGGTGAAGATCATGTTGAACGGTGCCGAAGTGCAGGCAGACCCTCACTGGAGCCTGCTGGAGGCAATACAGTTCTACGGGATAGATATCCCCACGCTATGCCATGACGAGGGGCTTACACCATACGGTGTATGCAGGCTCTGTGTGGTTGAGATCGGTAGCGGTGATAAAACCAAACTTGTCGCTTCGTGCATGCACCCGGTATGGGAGGGACTGGAGGTGCGAACCCACAGCAACAGGGTGATCAAGACCAGGAAGACTATCCTGGAACTGCTGATTGCACGGTGTCCTAGTTCAAAGAAACTACAGGACATGGCCGCACTGCTTGAACTAAAAGAGGTCAGGTTCGAACCCCTGAACGACGACTGCATACTGTGCGGGCTGTGTGTGCGCATGTGCGAGGAACAGATGGGAGCCAAAGCCATCGGGTTCGCTGGCAGGGGTCCTGAGCGCTACATCACCACTCCCTTTGACATGAATTCCGAGGAGTGCCGTAAGTGTGGTGCTTGCATGTATATCTGCCCGGTCGTTGAACTGCGGTGCCAGGGACCACAGGCAGAGACCGTGTTGTGCAGCGGATGTATCAATACCGAGCCGGTATGTGCCCCTGATTACGGTGAGGCCATGTGCTTCATGGTACCGTGCCTGTCATGTGTGAAGGGACCTGAGGATGTGAAATAACAGGTATAGATTTTGAATGAATTGATCCGGATAATTAGAATAATTAAAAAAGAAAAGTCATTGAACACAAAATTTGGAGGAAAAATATGTCATTAACAAGAATAAATGCAACGGCGGCAACGCTGACAAAGAACAGGACCGAAGATTCGGTAAGCCCTATCAGCGGCATGTGTGTCACCTGTGTGGAAGGGTGTATCGGCATGTGCGAGATTGGTAAATCAGCTTACCGCGGACCCGAGGTAATCTATCCCCAGCCGTACGGGATTACTACCTCGGCTTCGGAGAAGGACTATCCGCTGGACCTTAGCCATTTCAATATTATGGGGACAGCTGTGGGTGCAATCGGTATTGAAGCAGACAGCGATAAGGCCATATTCCCGAATGTGGACCTTGAGGTAAGGATCGGTAAGGACAAGGAAATCAAACTGAGACTGCCTTTTATCATCCCGGGTCTCGGCAGTACTGCTGTGGCCAGTAACAACTGGGACGGCCTGGCCATCGGTTGTGCCATTGCAGGCGTGCCCCTGACCATCGGCGAGAACGTTTGCGGCATGGACCCTGATTCCATAATTGAGAACGGACGTGTAGAACATTCACCCGACCTGGCAAACAGGATCAAATTGTACAAAGACTGGCAGAGGGACGGATACGGTGATATCATTTTGCAGGCCAATGTGGAAGATACTGGTCTGGGCGTACAGGAATACGGAATGGAGAAACTGGGTATTGAGACTGTTGAGTTGAAATGGGGACAGGGTGCCAAGGACATCGGCGGCGAGGTCAAGCTGAACACCCTGGAGAGGGCACAGCTACTGCGCAGGCGCGGGTATATAGTACTGCCGGACCCACTTGACCCTGATGTGATCGATGCATTCAACATGGGAAGTTTCCATGAGTTCGAAAGGCACAGCCGGATCGGCATGGTGACCGAAAAGGGGTTCATGGACCGTGTTGAAGAGCTGCGAAATCTTGGTGCCAAGCATGTCTTTTTAAAGACAGGTGCATACAGGCCCGCTGACCTGGCCAGGGCAGTGAAGTATGCCAGCAAGGCCGAGATTGACCTTTTGACTGTGGACGGTGCCGGCGGCGGTACAGGTATGAGCCCCTGGAGAATGATGAATGAATGGGGTATGCCGCAGGTGGAGATATATTCCCTGCTGCACCAGTACATAAAGAAACTGGATGACCGCGGTGACTATGTGCCTGATGTGGCTGTCGCAGGCGGTATCACGCTTGAGGACCAGGTCTACAAGGGACTGGCGATCGGTGCTCCGTACAACAAACTTATCGGTATGGCAAGAGGTCCGCTGGCGGCTGCCATGGTGGGGAAGACCATCGGCAAGAAGATCAATGAGG
>DUIM01000140.1:0-7494 GCA_013330355.1 Methanosarcinales archaeon | reverse complement strand
AGAAGATCAATGAGGGGCATGTGCCTGTGTATATCAGCAGGTTCGGCAGCAGTATTGAGGAGATATTTATCGCTGCACCTGAACTGAAGAAGATGTATGGCGACAGGTTCGCTGATATCCCAACCGGTGCTATTGGTGTGTATACGTACTTCCAGCGACTGGCCCAGGGTATGCGCCAGTTGATGACCGGAAATCGGAAGTTTGCTCTGCAATACATTGAGCGGGATGATATTGCAGCTATTACGAGAGAGGCTGCCGAAGTTTCCGGAATTCCACATGTGATGGATGTGGATAAGGACGAAGTTGAGAAGATCCTGAACGCCTGAACTTTTCTGTAAAGAGTTTTAGCCGGCCGGGGATGTGTCTGGTCGGCTTGGTTTTTTTTCGAAATCAACTTTTAGATCGTGTGAGTGGTGAGAAGTTAAATGCTGCGACGGCACAGCTTGGTTAAACAAGTTTTATAATTCCACTTTCTGTAAAGTAGTACAATTCAATTGATTACTTTCACCCCGCTCTGGTTAAGTATATAAACTTGACAAGACATTTAACAATTGCCTTCCAAAACAAAACAAACTGGAGGCTTGAGGTATGAAAAATGAATAAAGAAATTGCAACAGAAATTGAAGAGTTTTTTAGTCAGAAGGGACATAATATCCCCATCAGTGAGATCGAAAGCAGACTTGATAAACTAATAAACGAGTTTAAGGTCCCGACGGAAGAAGCACGCAGAAGTGTAGTCAATTATTTCCTGAAGGAATATAACATCCCAAAAGGAGACTTCTTTGTCCAGCAGGGTGAAACACCTACCGTAAAGGTAAGTGATATTACATCAGATGGAAAATGGATCAATATATCTGCCAAAGTGGCACAATTATGGGATAACAACCACGAGAGTATCGACCAGGCAGGATTGATAGGGGATGAGACCGGAACTATAAAATTCGTCAAATGGGCAAAGGCTGAACTGCCTTCACTGGTTGAAGGAAAAAGCTACCTGTTCAAGAACGTGGTCACTGACAACTACCAGGAAAGGTTCAATATCAAATTTAACAGGACCAGCCTTATAGAGGAGATACAGGAAGATATTGAGATAGGTACCCTGAGTGTTGAGTTCTCAGGTGCAATGGTGGGTATCCAGTTAGGTTCCGGCCTGATCAAGCGTTGTCCCGAATGTAACCGTGCCCTCATAAAAGGGGTATGTGGTGAACACGGGAAAGTGGAAGGGACTTATGATCTAAGGATAAAGGCAGTGGTTGATGACGGCATGTCGGCACAGGATGCCCTCATAAATCGTGAAATTTCCGAACAGCTTACAGGCATAACCCTGGATGAAGCTAAACAAATGGCTACCGAGGCCCTTGACCAGGAAGTGGTCCTTGAAAAGTTCAAAGATATGCTAATTGGCAAGTATTATTTAGTGAAAGGTCCGAAGCTTGACAGGAATATACTTGTGGAGGATATTTCGCCACTACCGCCTCTCGAATTAGACCAGATAGATACAATTATCAACCAGATGGAAGTGTGAATCATGGCAGGACAGTATACAAGAGAAGTGGCATACCGCATCTTTGCCCAGGAGTTCAGGGATTCAAACTTATCCTTCAAGGACAGCAATGACCAGTACTCCCCGCAATATCTACTTACACCCACAGGTGCCAAGGTAAACAGGATGTTCATAGTTGGTACTCTGACAGAAAAGGAGGATATCGGCAACGAAGCCGAGTACTGGCGCGCCAGGGTAGTGGACCCAACAGGAGCATTTCTCATCTACGCCGGTCAGTACCAGATAGAAGCAGCCCAGGTCATAGCAAATATCGAAGCACCTCAGTACCTTGCTGTTGTAGGGAAGCCCAGCACGTTCCAGACCGAGGATGGTACGATCCTGACATCGGTCAGGCCCGAGAGCATACATATTGTGGACGCACCGACCAGGGACCGCTGGGTAGTGGAAACCACACAGCGTACAATAGAGCGTGTCATGGCTATGGATAGCGATAATCCCGATGCGGTGCGTGCAAAAGAGCATTACAACGCCGATGCATCGGTGTACAGGCAGATGGCACTGGCGGCTCTGGAAAGCCTGAAGACAGAATAACTTTTTATACGGGGGTCATCTGACCCCATTCCTTTTTTATTGCCTGTTTGACATTGTTTACACAGGTAACTTCGACTTTCTTGCTATCCTGTGCATGAAAAATGTCTATGTTTTAATACATATAAATGCAATTACTTATTGGTGATATTTTTTGGATTTCGTAATAGAAAAGGTATATGGCAGAGAGATTCTTGACTCCAGGGGCAATCCTACTGTAGAAGTGGAGGTAAGGACATACTCCAGTGACTCCAGGGTAAGAGGTTTTGGACGTGCCAGTGTTCCCAGCGGTGCATCTACCGGTTCAAATGAAGCACTTGAACTGCGGGACAAAGATAATCGGTACAGGGGCAAGGGAGTGAAAACAGCTGTATATAATGTTAACACTATACTAGGTCCGAAGGTTGTCGGAATGGATGTTCGACGCCAGCGTGAGATCGACCAGATAATGATCGACCTGGATGGTACTGATGACAAGTCATGTCTGGGTGCCAACTCCATCCTGGGTGTAAGCCTGGCTGTGGCCCGGGCTGCGGCCGATTCATACAAAATACCATTATATCAATACCTGGGAGGAGTAAACTCATTCACACTGCCGGTCCCAACCCTGAACATCTTAAACGGTGGACAGCATGCAGGTAATGAGCTATCCATCCAGGAGTTCATGATACAGCCAAAAGGGGCAGAAACGTTCAGGGAAGGTTTGAGGTGGGCTACCGAGACCTACCATGTACTGGGTGATGTCCTGGAAAAAAAATACGGCAATAGTGCCACCAATGTAGGTTATGAAGGTGGGTATGCCCCCCCGATCAACCAAACCAACGATGCAATGGAAGCAATTACCGAAGCCATCGAAGAAGCAGGCTATACAGAAGATGATATCACCATTGGTATAGACTCTGCTGCAACATCGTTCTTTGATGGTGACAAATATAATATCGATGGTGAGAAATTTACCGGTTGTGAACTGGTGGATTATTATGTTGAACTGGTCGACACTTATCCTATTATTTATATTGAAGATGGTTTCCACGAAGAAGCCTTTGATGATTTTGCGGCTCTTTCTGTGGAACTGCCAGATGTCATAAATGTAGGCGATGACCTGTTCGTTACCAATGTGGAACGATTTAAACAGGGAATTAAAATGGGTGCATGTAATGCATTACTGCTTAAGGTGAACCAGATAGGGAGTTTAAGCGAGGCGTTTGATGCGGCTGCCACAGCAAAGGGTAACGGGTATGATGTTGTGGTAAGTCACAGGTCCGCAGAAACCGAAGATAGTACTATTGCTGATATTTCCGTTGCACTTGGTGCCGAACTTATCAAGACCGGAGCACCTGCAAGGAGCGAACGTACTGCTAAATACAACCAGCTTCTCCGTATAGAGGAAGAACTTGGTGAAGCGGCCCAATATATCAGGATATAAATTATACTGGCAAGTAGGTCAACAGTGCAGCTATCAATACCGTAATATAGACGGCTTTGAAACTCCCTACACCACCAAGGTTTATAGAAGGGCTTCCTTCAGTCTTCTCGTTAATGTTGAAGATTGATGTTATAGTTCCAATGAGGATACCGAATACACCAGCGACCAGTACCACGGTAGCAGCGTTTCCCGGGTCCAGTATCAAGGCGAACGGAATTGTTAAGAGACCTATATAATTGGGTATAACGATGCCTACCCCGGTTTTGATCTCTGAGAGCAGATGGGTGGCCATTATAATTATCAGCATTGTTTCCAGGGCTGCAAAACCCGGATTATTAAAGGCTACATATACTGCAAGGATGAATGGCAGGATAAACCCGCCCAAATTCAGGTTTATGGATGTATTAAATACCAGTTCATCCCCTTTTTCCATCTCATCTGCCAGCGGGACCGAATAAAACTCACCAATTAGTTCCTTTTTCTCATCTGAAAGTTCTGGCTTCTTTGTCCTGATATTATATATGGGGATTTCGATAAACGACAGCAGTAACATGGCTGATGTTAGTATGAACAGTACAATGGAGTTTATGTTCCATTGTCCTCCCAGTTTGTTAGTATAGCCCAGGTAAAAGATCGGGAGAAGCATAAACCCAAAAAATGCGAACATTTGTATATCCTGTTTGAAGATTTTTCCACGCAACTGATATCACCTTTAAATTATTAGTTTAGACTAGATTGTTAGAGAAGTTTATATAGATTATCAAATTTTGTGAAAAAGATAAATGGTAATTACTTATATGATTCTGGACTATTAACAAAAAAGAATTTATTCCAAATTATAGTCAAAAACAAAATATCTTTGACATATATCTCGGACACTTTACTCTTTCACGTCCATTGCGGTGTATGATTTTTATTACCGCAAAGAGCGCGAAGTCCGCGAAGATTGTTTGAATTGTTTAGTTTCTGACTATAAATGCGAATGTAAAATGAATATTGGAATGCAATTTGAATACGGAATGTTAAATGAGTATCACTACAAGAAGGAGTATATAATATGGGATTATTGAATCGAATGGGAACTGTTGTAAAAGCAAAAATGAACAAGTTGGTTGATAAGATGGAAGATCCAAGGGAAACCCTGGATTACTCTTACAAGAAGCAGCTTGAATTGGTGCATGATGTTAAACGAGGTGTAGCCGAGGTTACTACTTCCAAGAAACGGCTTGAACTGCAAAAGGCAAAACTGAACCTGAATATCGATAAGCTAAGCGACCAGGCCCGGGATGCAGTCAAGGCAGGCAGGGAAGACCTGGCGCGTCTGGCACTGGAGAGGAAGAACAGCCTTATATCCCAGGTCCAGTCCCTTGACCAACAGATCGATGACCTGAATAAGGAGCAAGAGAAGCTCCAGGCCACCGAAAGAAGACTGTCTGCCAAGGTTGAGTCCTTCAGGACAAAAAAAGAGACCATCAAGGCCCAGTACTCTGCAGCAGAAGCGCAGGTCAAGATCACTGAATCGGTAACAGGTATCAGCGAGGAAATGGCAGATGTGGGCATGGCTGTCCAGAGGGCTGAGGAGAAGACAGAGGACATGAAGGCACGCTCGGCTGCACTGGATGAACTCCTTGATGCAGGTACACTGGAAGACTTTACCGGAGGGGAGGACGATATCGAAAAGGAGCTTGCTAAGATCAGTGCCACCAGTAATATTGAATCCGAACTTGAATCCTTGAAGAAGGAGGCAGGCAAATGATTGTCAGGATAATGGAAGAAGGACAGTTCCGGATACCCAGCAGCTTGCTTGACGAACTTAATGTCATTGATAACCGGATCGTGGATTACGTAGCTAAAGAAAATGAAAGTGATTTCAAAAAAGAGCTGGGTAAGCTTATTGCCATGATAAAGGAAAATGGCAAGCACATAGATGATGCCGAGATCGTGGAATCAGACCTTATTGTACCACCTGCAGACCTGACCCTGGAAGAAGCTGCCGGGATATTCAGTGGAGATGGCATAATCGAAGATTAATTTGTTGAATTATATTGGTATTCCCCAAAGGGGGTACCATTTTTCCACATTTTTTTCTATGGGAAGTTCGCTTTCCATGACTGACCTCAGCCTGAATTCCAGTGTGTTATCCCTCTGGTGGTCTCCTTTTGGCACGAATGGATAGTAAGCCCCCTGCTTATAATTATATATCCAGTAGACCGTGCCTTCACCCTGGAATCTGTAGATGGCACATAAAAGCTGTTCGCTGAACCCATGCTCGATCAGGGTCTGTGAGACAAGATGGATGTTGGTTACCAAGTCTTCGAAATCCGGGTCTTTCAGTAACACCCACAAATAATTAAATTCGTCCTTTTGCACCTTGTACTCAGTGCCGGTCTCCTTACAGCTATATTGGAGCAGTTCCTCTATTTCCAATCGTGCTGCTGCATACCTGGAAGATTCCATAGATTTGAAACAGATACCTGCGGACCCGACAGCTTTTAGTCCCAGGTTAACATCCATGGTAATGCTGGCTGTGGAAATGGCAAAGAGTTTATCTACCTTAGCTTTTGGAAGTTTACTCTTCCCCATTATAGCATCCAGAAATCCCATTATAATTCCAGCTCTGTTTCTAATTTTTCAAGTGCAGCAATGCGTTTCTCAACAGACGGATGGGTTGAGAACAGTTGCATGACTGACGAGCCCGACAATGCAGGGATTATGAAAAAGGCATTCATGCCTTCCACCTTCCTCAGATCGTCTTTGGGTATTCTTGGCATAATGCCACTGATCTTCATAAGGGCAGAGGCCAGGTTCGAGGGTGCACCCGTGATCAGGGCCGCTCCTCTGTCTGCCGCAAACTCACGGTATCTGGAAAGTGTCCTGATAAGTATGAGACTTATGACCCATACCAGGATCGATACCAGCCATGCTGCCATAATACCGCCCGACTCCCTACTTCTGTGCCCTCCTCCGAAGAACAATAGATACCGCACAAGAAAGAAAGCCACTGTTGAGAGAAATCCGGCAATGGTCATTACCATAACGTCCCGGTTCTTTACATGGCTCAGTTCATGGGCGAGCACTGCTTCCAGTTCGCCCTGGTTCAATGTATTCATTATACCGGTGGTTACGGCAACTACGGACTTCTTCGGGCTCCGGCCTGTTGCAAAAGCATTCGGCATGGAGCTGTCAACAACAGCCACTTTTGGTTTTGGCAGATCTGCTATGGCACACAACCTTGTGATCATTTCATGAAGTTTTGGTTGTTCACTTTCAGATACGATCTTGGCGCCCATACTCCACAGGACCAGCTTGTCTGACATGAAATACTGGAGGAACATGAATCCTCCAATGAAGATGAGCATGACACTCATGCCCGCGCCCTGGGAAAATAAAACTGCCAGGAAGAACAGGTACACTACTGCAAGCAAAAACATTGTGAAGAACATCCTGCTTTGCAGTCCCCAATCTGTTTTCCATTTTTTCATATATTTATTGACACCTCGGTAAAGATAATTTAATTATATTATTGTTTCTTCTGCATTTAAGGAGTTTGTGGTTAATATTTGCAAATTTCAGCACATAAATCTTATTTTTCTCTTGGCATACAGATGATCTCACTTATCTGGAGGCCGTAGAAGTTATTGGAATGTGCGGGTTTGATGACACAGGCCACATCTGCGCCGTAGGCTGTCCCGCCCACTGCAATGACCTCATTTTCCATTGTAAGGGCGCCGGAATCCGCAGCCATTAGCACTACTTCCACGGCTACCTTGAAACCTTTACCAAAGAGCTTGCGTAGTACATCAGCTACAATCTCTATCCGGCTTATCCCGCCTGTGTCTCTGGACAGGGACTTTTCTACACCTGATAACATATGTGACTGGGATACAATCTCTACATCCATTTCTTTCAACCGGGAGACGTACTGGCTTTCCATATCCCATTTTCCTTCTTCAGTTGTTCCGTACTGGTGGGTGAC
>DUIM01000167.1 GCA_013330355.1 Methanosarcinales archaeon | reverse complement strand
CAGGCTGGGTCCACGAGATACGTGACCTTGGCGGCATCATGTTCCTTATCCTCAGGGACAGGGAAGGTATGGCCCAGATAACCCTGTTCAAAAAGACCATAGACCCCGAAGTGCTTAAGACCGCAAAAGCCCTCAGCCGCGAATCCGTTGTCCTGGTTGAAGGCGAGGTCAAGGCCGAAGCCAAGGCCCCTGGAGGATATGAACTGGTCCCGATAAAGATCGACCTGCTGAACCCGGCCAAATCCCCGCTGCCTATGGATACCACAGGTAAAGTGGACGCAGAACTGGACACTAGGCTGGACAACCGGTTCATGGACGTGCGCAGGCCAAAGACCCAGGCAGTGTTTCACATCCGCCACCATATGCTTTCTGCCGTAAGGGAGTTTTTAGAGCAGGAAGGATTTATCGAGATAAACACACCAAAAGTAGTTGCAACTGCTACCGAAGGAGGCACCGCACTATTCCCTATCACCTATTTCGATACAGAAGCTTTCCTCAACCAGAGCCCCCAGCTCTTCAAGCAACTCATGATGAGCGGCGGCATGGACAAGGTGTTCGAGATCGGCCCCATTTTCAGGGCTGAGGAGCATGACACAAGGCGGCACCTGAACGAAGCCACCAGTATCGATATCGAAGCCAGTTTCATGGACCATGAGGACGTGATGGTGATTCTGGAGAACCTCGTCGTCTATGTGTATGAAAAGGTTGCCGAAAGGGCCTCACACAACCTTAAGACGCTGGGCATTGAACTGAATATCCCCACAGCACCCTTCAGGCGCCTGACCTATGACGAGGCCATCGAGGTCAACAATGAGAACTCAAAGGAGTTCCTGGAATGGGGTGACGACCTGAGCACAAATGCTGAAAAGGTCATAGGCAAGGTCATTGGCGAACACTACTTTATCACGGACTGGCCAACTGAGATCAAGCCATACTACACCCAGCCCTACGAGGACAAACCTACAATTACCAAGGCCTTTGACATGATGCACCCCCGCATGGAACTCTCTTCGGGCGCCCAGCGTGTGCATGACCACGACATGCTGCATAAGCGCATACAGGACCAGGGGCTGAACCCTGAAGGGTTCGAGTTCTACCTCAAAGCATTCAGGTACGGAATCCCGCCGCATTCGGGATGGGGCCTGGGCGCCGAAAGGCTGCTTATGACCATGCTGGATGTAGACAACATCAGGGATGTCGTACTGTTCCCCAGGGACCGTAAGCGTGTATCACCCTGATAAGGGAAGCGATCAGTACATAATTATAAGCCTTTATCTTTATAATAATATTACCACAAATTATTTTAGTAACTTAACTCACATAGTAAAATGAATATGAAGTAAATTATTGAGGGGTTACAGTGATAAGTGAAAACAGGGATATTTTATTTGAAAGGCTTGAACAGAAGCTGGTCGCAAAAGAACGCGAGATCGATGAACTTAAGAGTTCGATAAAAGAGTCCATTATTGAAGAGCTACGTGAAGGCATGAAGGAAGACCTTGACTTTGACAAGAGGATATCAGTGCTTGAGAATAAACTAAGGGACATATCCCTATCCTATAACGGGGTCATGAAGGAACTGCTTGACCAAAAAACAATAATACGTGACATAAAAGAGAAATACCTTAACGATGACAAGGTAAATCAGGCCCCTTCAACCACCAGGTCTGGAAATCCCGGGACATTATCTGACTGGCATGACAGGGTACAGGTTCACCAGGAAGAACAGTATACAGAAGAAGAGAAAGCTGACCCCTCATCACGTTTTATCATCGCAGAAAGTGAAGAGGACAGGGTTCCACTTAAAAAAAAGGATGAAAAGGATATCATAATTGCAAAAAATCCTGACCCCGGCTATACCAGGAAAGGCGAAATTGTTGTAGAAGCCAGGGAAGATGAGGATGTAGTTATCGAATATAAGAAATAATTGTGAAAAAAACCGCATCATGAGGTATTAGGTGCATATAAAAGAAATCGAATTCCAGAATTTCAAATCTTTTGGAAGGAAAATCAAGATACCTTTCTATGACGGTTTTACCACGATATCGGGACCCAACGGGAGTGGCAAGTCCAATATTGTTGATGGGATACTTTTTTGTCTAGGTCTTTCAAGTTCAAGGACCCTGCGTGCAGAAAAACTTACAGACCTGATATATAACGGGGACAGGGGTAAGAAACCGGATTTTGCCCAGGTCATTATAAGGTTCGATAACTCGGACCGCGAGATGCCAGTGGATTCTGACGAAATAATCATTACAAGGAAAGTACGCCAGACCAAATCCGGATATTACAGTTATTATTATTTCAACAATAAGGCGGTCAGCCTCAGGGATATCCATAATTATCTTTCCAAGGCCGGGATAACTCCGGAAGGCTATAACGTGGTTATGCAGGGTGATGTTACACGCATCACAGAAATGACAGCCACAGAGCGGCGCAAGATAATCGACGAAATAGCAGGTGTGGCCGAGTTCGATAATAAAAAAGACCATGCCATAAATGAGCTGGATATTGTTAAAGAACGTATCGAGCGGGTGGATATCATACTGGCAGAGGTGGATGGCCAGCGGGAAAAACTGCAGCGTGAGCGGGACCAGGCACTGAAGTACCAGACCCTGCTGGAGGAAAAAGTACGCTATGAAGGTTACGTGCTGCTTTCCAGGCTAAAGGATGCGCAAAAAGAGTTCGATAAGATAGTGGAAGAGATTAGTTCCAGGATGGAAGGGGAGTCAGAACTTGAATCACTCCTTGAATCCAAACAGGAGAAAATGGACGAACTGGAATCCGGTTTAAAGGAACTGAACGAACAGATAACCAGGATGGGGGAGGAGGAGCAGATCGGTATAAAACGGCTAATTGAGGAGACCAAAGGAAAGATATCGGTCAGCCAGAACACTATTATACTTACTGAATCCGAGATAACGGACCTGGGTTCCCAGCGCAGGAAAGGACTTATAGAGATAGATAATATCAAGGAAAATACGGCCGGGCTAACCTTGAAGATAGAGGAAGAGGGACATCGCAAGGAAGGAATTACCAGTGAGATCGCTGACCAGAATACCCAGTTGCTGGTACTTCGAAGCAGGATCGCAGAGGTGGATTCGAAATTCGTACAGACCCGTGATGAACTGTCAAACGTGAAACATGACCTTGAAGAGTCCCGTAATCGCAAGAATGAACTGATGCGCCAGGAGGACCGGCTGCTTGATGCCATGCGGCGGCGCAGTGCTGAGATAAGGGATATTGAGGAAGAGATAGAAGATTCCGGGCGCAAGATCAAATCCGCTGATGATGACAGGGAGGATGTGGTACAGGAGATCCAGGCCCTTAATAAACAGATTGAAGACCTTAACAATGATATTGATGACCTGGAATCCAACCGCTCCCAGATGAGGGGTGTACTCAAGGACCTGGACGAGAAGCTGCGTACATTGCAGCAGGAGTACATGACAGCCGAGGCAAGGGTCAGGGCAGCAAAAGAAGTATCAGGATACAGTAATGCTGTAGAAAAGGTGCTAAAGGCCAGGAAAATGAGGGAGCTGCCTGGTATTTATGGTACTATCGCCCAGCTGGGTAAGGTGGACCAGGAGTATGCCACTGCCCTGGAAGTGGCAGCGGGCGGACGTATGCAGGGTATTGTGGTGGATACTGATGAGGATGCCTCCCGTGCCATATCATTCCTCAAGCACCAGCGGGGCGGCAGGGCCACGTTTTTGCCTTTGAACAAGATGATGCCACCTTCAGTTTACCGTGATATTTCAGATATGGCGGGTGTGATAGATTATGCTATTAATTTAGTTGATTTTGACCTGAAGTTCGATGCTGCATTCCATTATGTGTTCAGGGATACCCTGATTGTGGAGGATCTGGCTACTGCAAGGCGATTAATGGGCGGTCTTCGTATGGTCACGCTGGAAGGCGAGGTGGTGGAGAAAAGCGGGGCCATGACTGGCGGCAGCCTGTCCCGGAGAGGACTATCTTTTGCAGCTTCTGAAGAGGACAAGATAACCAAACTGGCAGAGCTAATCACAGAACATGAATCCCGGCGCAGTACACTGATAACCAAACTGGACACAGTGGAAGGGCATATCTCATCTGTCCGGACGGAAATGAGGGATGTCGAGACTGGGATTGCTAAAAAGCAAATGGCGATCGAGGAGATAAATACCCGGGGTGAAAGGCTCACTGTGCTTATTACCGATAAACAGGCAGAACTTGGGAAGATCGAGTCCGGCAAAAAGGAACTGCGCGAAGAGATGGATAACATAGATGGCAATAAGCAAGAGGTAGAGCAGGAGATTACCGGACTTGCGACCAGGGCAGGGGAACTGGAGGAGCAGTTAAAAGGTTCACAGGTGCCTGAATTGAACGAGCAGGCACAGCGCATCGAGGATGAGATCAAAAGGCTTGAGAACCGTAAACGGGATATCGAGGCCAATGTCAATAACTTTAACACAGAATTGAAGTATGCAGATGAAAGGGTCGGGGAGATCAGTACCAGGTTGTCAGAACTGGATGGCAGGAAGGATGAACTGCGCCTGAAGATTCAGCAGTTGCAGAGTGGAATAACTGAAATGGAATCATCTCTGGAGGATAAGCTGAAGCGGGAGCAGGAACTGGATGTGGAACTGGCAGATATGCGATCATACAGGGAGGATATCCAGATGGAATATGCATCATGGCAGAAGCAGCACGGGGAGATCAAGGTCAGGCTTGAGAATTCCCGGCGTCAATTAATGGCCTTGAATGCCACGCGGGATACTCTTGCAGAACAGGTGAAGGAGTTTAAGATTGAGGTTGAGGAGAGGGGTTTGGAGTTGAGTGTGGATGTACCGACACAGGAGGAGGTCAGGACCAGGATCGCTTCCATTACCAGGACAATGACCTCCCTGGAACCTGTGAACATGCGGGCCATTGAGGAATATGAAGAGGTGGAACGGCGTAGCAATGACCTGCGCAGCCGTCGTGATATACTGGACCATGAGCGTGAGGAGATTCTGGAGCGTATCCACAAGTATGAGCAGATGAAGAAACAGGCGTTTATGGATTGTTTTGATGGAATTAATTATCATTTTAAAAGTATTTTCACTGAGCTGTCGGACGGTCCCGGAGAACTGGAACTTGATAACTCCGAGGATCCTTTTTCGGGCGGGCTTACTATGAAGGTCCAGCCAAAGGATAAGAGCCTGCAGCGTATGGAGGCTTTGAGCGGGGGTGAGAAGAGCCTGACCGCACTGGCTTTGATCTTTTCCATCCAGCAGTTCAGGCCGGCACCGTTCTATGCTTTTGATGAGATCGATATGTTCCTTGATGGTTCTAATGCGGACAGGGTGGCACAGAGGGTGAAAAAGGCCAAGGAGAATGCCCAGTTCATTGTGGTGAGTCTGCGTAAGCCCATGGTGCAGGCGGCTGAAAGGACGATTGGTGTTTCCATGCAGGAGAATAATATTACGAGTATTACGGGGGTTAAGTTGAATTGAAGTTCTTTTTTACGTTAGGAGTCAAACGTTGCGACGGCACACCCAACTGCAGCAGAGCTGCGGAGTATAGTGATTAAGATAAGGACAACGCTAACGACTTATACACAGCATCAATCGGATCCTCATAAAATGATATCTGGAATTTGCTGAATAGATCAGGCGGCACCGTAGAGATCTTTGACGCTGATGAAATCGGAATTAGAACCCTTTTAGCTCCAGCATCCAAGCAAACCTGCAGAATATTTGATAAGTTGTCGATACCACTCACGGAACCACCTATAGTTATCGTACCCAATATTGCAGTTTGTTCTTGTACAGGCTTCTCTAAAACGCCTGAGCATAGACTGATGAAAGCCGCAAG
>DUIM01000156.1:654-6373 GCA_013330355.1 Methanosarcinales archaeon | reverse complement strand
AATTCACTTGGTATCGGTCCCATGGGACTGGGTGGCAGGACTACTGCACTGGCTGTACATGTGGAGAAAGCTCACTGCCATACAGCATCGCTGCCTGTGGCCGTGAATATACAGTGCTGGGCCAACCGGCACGCATCAGTGACCCTGGATGCAGGACATGACCTGACTCACCTGGATGAGCAGTACAAGACTACGCATCACCTGGCCAGGCAGAACATAATCAAGAATCAATTGGCCGAACAGCACACGACCAAGCATCACCTGGCCGAGGAGGACATAGCCGGGCAGGATATTCCTCATCATCTGACTATACCCCTTTGCCGGGATGATATTATGGATTTGCAGGCAGGGGATATAGTTTACCTGTCAGGCACTATTTATACGGCAAGGGACGAAGCACACTTGCGGATACTGGAACTGACTAACGAGGGTAAGCCGCTGCCATTTGACCTGGAAGGTGCTGCCCTTTATCACTGCGGGCCGCTGATGCAGAAAGACAGTGGCGGGTGGAGGACAGTTGCGGCAGGACCCACTACCAGTGCCAGGATGACTGACATGACGCCCCGGGTGCTTGATAATTATAATGTCAGGGCCATCATTGGTAAGGGTGGTATGAAAAACATTGCACCGGTATTGGAGGACAGGTGCGTGTACCTGGCATATACTGGCGGATGTGCGGCCCTGGCTGTGGATATGATTAAGGATGTCAGGGATGTGCACTGGCTGGATCTGGGGATGCCTGAGGCTGTGTGGGTGCTTGAGGTTGAGAATTTCGGGCCGCTGATCGTGGGAGTGGATGCAAAGGGCAGGGACCTCTATGAAGAGGTATCTGGCCTGGCTTTGAAATGAAACGGTTCACAGCGTATAGTATTTTCATCTAAGCAAATTGGTATACCAGCAACACTATACAAGTCGGTCAATAGGGACCATATCACCCACGTCCATAAGACTGGACATTGCATGAGTATCTATCCTGAATCCCTGCTCCTGGGCCACTGCCATGGGATTGGTGCCACCGGCAACCACAACCCCGAAATGGTCCCGTTCCACACTCACACCCAGAACATCGGTATTGGGCTCTCCCACTTCCAGGATGCCACTTAAACCCACCGAGGCCATATCATCCAGTGTTTCTTCCACCCTGTCCCTGGCATTCATAGTGATCTCCCTGAGGTTGGCCAGTATCTTGCCCGAACCGGTTGTAAGCATACCAGTCACTGAAGTCAGGGATTGGGACATTAGTATCTCCAGGGGATCGATAGTAGTGCTGTCGTACCTTACCAGGTCTGTGAAACGTACAGGATTCCCGTCCTTTACTTCTACCAAACCACCAAATCGTGGTTTTACCGGAATACCGCGCTTTAAAAGTATACCATCCACCGTGATACTGCAGACTGTTGCGATGCCGCACTTGCTGTCGGGGATAATAAAATCATTCACCGATTCGCCGGGTGACAACATCTTTGCCAGCGGACTGACTGTCAGGCCACTAAGCATCACATCACGGAAAATGGGCAGGATATTATCGACATCATCACGATCTATTAAGGATATGTTGGTTACAATCCTGCCTGAACCGGACGATGGATCGAACGTGACACCATATATCAGGTCCTCGATATTTGAAAGTGTAAATACGATCTGCCCCCCATTCATCTTTCTTAATGTTTTTACTGCCATAACTCTCACCGGATGATTTGGTCACATAATTGATATGGTCTGGAATATTGTATGTAACGCATTAAAAGGATGCCTATCACTAAAGAAATACATTATAAACTATAAATCCTGTTAAGGTGATATGCTTCCTTCGAAAGTAAAGGATTGGATGGTAGCTGGTTTATGGGAAGATATGGACCAGGCCATCTACTCAGTCAAGAAGTTAAAACTATTAAACGGAGCCTACTGGTTCTGGCTCATGTCAGATTATGACCGGAACAACCCCAGAATGCTTCAGGTACTTGTCAGCCACGGGGCTCTTAATTATAACCTGAACAATAAACATTTCTCAAATAAGCACTCAGGCGATGAGGAATTTACATGCTATTGCGGCATCTGGGAATACAGGGATGGTAAGGTATCAGACCTGGTCCATGACAATTGTGGCTGCACTGTAACACCGGGCCAGTTCCTGTGTGTTACCGAATCAGGGTATGAAATCTCAATCACCAACTCATTTCCGGGTTATGATATGATAGTTAAGAACAAGGATTTGGTAGTTACAAAGTTTAGTTCGGTCTCCTCAAAATTCAACGGAGGATATGTACAAAATCCACTGGTCAGTTATCCGTCCGGAATCGCTTACAGTGATAATTTCGATGCCTATGCCCGCAACAGCAGGGGGTTCCAGCATTTCTATGCTAGTAAGATGAGCGACCTGTTCACAACCTGTGAGGGGGAATTATTCGGACGGGATTTCAAGGGCAGTTTCTGGCTTGAGAGGGCACTGGGTTTTGGTTCCACGTTGCCGTGGAAGATTATTATGGTCAATTTCAGCGATAAATCCAGGTTGTGGTACCGTTATTTCCCTTCAAAGTTCCTGAATTACGGCACACCACTTGAGTTCATTTTCGATGACATGGTCACAAAAAAGCGCTACCATTTCAGTGAAATGAAGTTTGAGTATACAGGCAACAACCATGGACCCAGAATGAAATTAGGTCCGGATATGGATACCATACATCTATCAGCCTCGGGCGACCAGGGTGAAAAAATACGCCTTACTGCAAAGATACTGGACCGGCACCTATACAAGTACGATGTGGCCAGGATAAAGTTCAACTACAACCAGCTCGTGCTGGGAGTAGAAGATATTGAAGCGGTAGTGGACGGCACCGACCTGATGCAGGGTAAGGAACAAACATTGAGCTACGGTGAGGATGCCTATTTCAGCTTATAGAGGCCGTCCAACAATCACTGACAGTAAGATCGATAAATCTGCCAAAAAACGCCGCAACACATTGAGTTCAAAAATAATTTTGTCACAAGGCCACATGTGACGAAAAGTTTTTAAACAATAATGACTGAATACATATTAATAATAACTCACCAGGTGACGGGGACATACCCAATACAATGCATGGCATTGGTCACCTGGAATACCTATCTTTCGACTTTGCTAGCTATCGTGTCAATAAAAATTGACTCATCTGCAATATCTTGTATTTCATTACTAAAAGAATTTTCGAAACAAGCTAAAACGATTCTTTTACCCTCCCGTTTTACTTCTTTCAATGCTACGATATAATCTTGGTCACCGCCAACGATCACAGCAATATCAAAATTATCTTTGAAAGCGTGCGTGAGAAGTTCAGTTGTAATCATCACATCAATCCCCTTTTCCGCAAAACTTCCATCTCTAACCACCAAAGGTCGCGTTTCGACATGAAACCCCTGCGCTTTCAATGCATTATGAAATGAACGTTTTGAATCATCGTCAGGTATGACCCCTTCATAAAAATATGCTCTTATTAAGTCATAATCTTTGGTCAGTTCGTCCCGCAGTTTCACATAATCTATTTTATAACCTTGTTCAAAATTTTTACAGCCATGAAATACGTTTGCACCATCTATAAACATCATGGCGCGTTTCATTATTTTTATTGAATTTATTTTAAACACTTCCTATACAGTTTTGATATTTTTGTAGTGATACTGTTCTTAACTTTACGATATTTTAGGTCATCAGAGTACAAATTTCTCTGTTCTAATCCACTGTATATAATTCCTTTATTCATCATAAGTTTTTCACCAGCCTTGAATATACTTTGAAATAATCATCGGACCGCCTGAAAGCCAATGATTGCTCTATTAATGGCATCACATCATCTATTTCAACCGTCGAAAGTTCTAATTTAAAGTTACCGTGTGTCAAACTGCTATCATCACTTTTTTTTCGATTTAAAGCTTCAATTCTTCCCCTTTTGATTTGGATTTTGAATTGCTGGACAGCCCCTATAGAACGAGGCGGTTTATTTCCCGAACCTTCGCTGGCGTTTCTGGTAATCCCTGAGGGCACGCAGGAAATCCAGTTTTCTTAAGTTGATCCAGCTTACATCAGTGAAATATATTTCTGAATATACTGACTGCCAGATTAAAAAATCAGCCAGGCGTTTCCCTCCTGAACGTATCACCAGATCAGGTTCGTACTTGATAAGCAGGTGTCGTTCAATGGAAGACCCGTCAATATCCCCTGGTTTCAGCTTACCTGAGCGGACCTCGAACATAATCTCCCTGAATGCTGCTGTCAGTTCTTTTTTGCCGCTATATCCCAGGGATATGTTGATCTGCATCCCCGATGTCTCACCTTTTTTGACATTTTCAATCTTCCCGTCAAATGACAACAGGTCTATTCCAGCATCTACATCCTGCAATGTATCGGTCAAACATGTTACCATCTCATTGTAAACCTGGCTCATGATAGCGGTATACAGGTCAATCAGGCTGACATAGATTGTCAGGATATTGATACTATATTTCCGGCACCATGTAATAAAGTCAAGTATCCTATCAGGAGAACCGGTCTCAAGCAGGTCACTTTCTGTAATAATAAGTACGATATGGGTGGGAAGTGATGAATCATCCTTTCGTATAATCTTCTCAAGCCTTTGCTCGTATAGCCTGGAAAAGAATTTCATTGTTTATTAGTAATACCTGTAGGATAAATTATTTGCCTTGTGAGGTTATCTAAAACTCTTGATATCAATGTCTGTTAAAGTCTGTAAAGATGTGTCTTTCAAATATCCGCTATTATTCATACTGCTAGCCATATTGCTGCCCTTTTTCCCACTTATATACATTGTGGTTGCATTTCTTCCACTTTTAGTTGTCCTTTTATTGAAGTCCCGGCAACACAGTGCTCTTTTTTCATCACTGTTCGGCATGTCACTGGGTGTATTTATTATAGGGTCCCTGGCCATTTTAATGGAGTATTCAGGGTACGAATTTTCGCTGTATATTATAGGTGCTTCTATTTCTATCACCTGTGCCGGTAGTATGGCAGCATGCGTAATCCGTGTAAGGGGAGGTCGAAAACCTGAACTGGACGATAAGTTTATTTCAGCCACGTCAAGTATCGGCCTTATTGTGATTGGTGCATTAACGGCATGTGTAATGGCATACTGGATCGTTGGCTGGCAAAATGTTAGCGTAACACTGAGCCAGTTGTTCTTCCTTGCGCTAATCGGTGCCGTGACAGGTGCACTGCTGGAATCCATCCCGTCCGGAACAGATAAGAACCTGACAATGATACTGGGTTCGTCCATGATCATGTGGCTTTTCGCCAGTTTCGGGTATTATGTGAACTTTTCCCACTTGTCTGCAATCTTCATCTTCTCGTTGTTTTTAGCATATCTGGCATACCGTTTTGATATTGCAGATGTGTCAGCTATGCTTTCGGCCACCCTGCTGGGTGTACTGATCATAGTTTTTACCAACTTCAACTGGTACCTGATACTGATCTCTTTCTTCCTGCTTGGGGGGGCTTTTACCAGGTACGGATATGATTATAAGCACATTATGGGGATAGCACAGGGTAAGGGTGGGGTCAGGAGCTATGAGAATGTACTTTGCAATTCTATTACCGCACTCATTCTTGCCGTGGCCTATGGCATGTATCATGAGATTTATCCGGAAATCGGTGCAGTGTTGATGTTCGCTTATCTTGGTGCAGTGGCAACGGCTACCGGGGATACCCTGGCAAGTGAGATCGGGGAGACAT
>DUIM01000156.1:0-262 GCA_013330355.1 Methanosarcinales archaeon | reverse complement strand
GCTTGGTGAACTGGTATGTATTGCCGGGTCTGTCATCATCGGTGTGCTGGCCCTGGTGTTGGGTGTGATAGATCTGCCAGCTTCGGGTCCTGTGACCTATGTTTTCTGGATGTTGATCGTGATATTGGGCGGGTTTTTGGGTACTAATTTTGACAGCCTTCTGGGTGCCACTTTTCAGCATAGGGGATGGCTCTCTAATAGTGGGGTAAACCTTGTAGCTACAATGGGTGGCGCATTTATATCAGGAGCTACTTATTATATT
>DUIM01000144.1:2731-4639 GCA_013330355.1 Methanosarcinales archaeon | reverse complement strand
ATGGAAGATCGACTGGGACAGGAAAAAGATACTTGAAGGTCCTGCAAGGAAAGTTGATGTGTCCTTCCAGCCCACAAATGTACCCAGGCTGTGCAAGGGGGCGGACGAATAATGGCAACTAAGGAACTGGATACCACCAAAAATGCAGTACCCTTTGACAAGGCTAATATTCCCGGACCAAAGATGGCAAAAGCTGTTAAAGCAGAGGTGGCGGGTAAGTTTATTTCAAAGGCGAAGCGTCCGCTACTCATCGTGGGGACAGCGGCCGGTGATGATGGTGTCATTGACATTGTCAGGAGCATGGCTGAAAAAGGCATACCTGTGGCAGCCACGGGAAGTAGCTTGAAGCGGTTGAAAGAGGAAGGCATTGAATCTACCTACGTCAACCTGCACGCACTGGTCTCATACCTTAAAGACCCTGACTGGAAGGGATTCGACGGCAAGGGTGGGTATGATACAACCATATTCCTCGGGCATACATACTACTATGCCAGCCAGTTGATGTCCACGTTAAAGAATTTTACAAAAATTAAGGTAATCTCTATTGACAGGCACTATCATCCAAATGCCGGGCAATCCTTCGGTAACCTTAAACCGGATGATTTTATCCGGGCATTGGATGTGGTTGTAGCACAATTATAAATTATTACCGGCAAGAAAGATCAATATAAAAAAATGTGAGGATTTTATAATGGCAGATGAATTCCCGTTTGAAATATCCCCTATGTTCGAAGGGGAAAGGGTCCGTAAAGATGATATGTATGTTGAACTGGCTGGTCCGAAATCCAAAGGGTTCGAACTGGTAAATGCAGTGGAAACAGATGAGATAGAGGATGGTAAATTCACACTCATCGGTCCCGACGTCTCTGATATGGAAGAGGGAGGGCGTTATCCACTGGCTATGATATACCGTATTGCAGGAGAACTGGTGGAACCGGACCTGGAAGCTATTGTTGAAAGGCGCAACCATGATTTCCAGAATTACATCCAGGGTGTTATGCACTTGAACCAGCGATATGATGTATGGCTCAGGATAAACAAGGATTCCATTGCGAAAGGGCTCAAATCCTTTGAACATATTGCAAAGGCCACCATGATGCTGTTCAGGAATGAATTGCCATTTATAGAGAAGATCGAGGCCACATATATCACTGATATGGAAAAGGTAGAAGAGGAACTGGCAAAGGCAATGGAGAGATATGCTGCCAGGGACGAGAGGACACGCAACCTACATGATGAGGACGTGGATACTTTCTACGGCTGCAGCTTGTGCCAGAGTTTCGCACCGACCAGTGTATGTGTGATTACTCCTGACAGGATCGCACTGTGTGGTGCGATCAACTGGTTCGACGGCAGAGCAGCAGCAAAGGTGGACCCCGAGGGCCCCCAGTTCCCGATAGAGAAAGGTGAGCTGCTGGACGAAATTGGCGGCGAGTATTCTGGTGTCAACGAAACCGCGGTGTCCCTGTCCGGTGGCGAATATAACAGGATCAAGATCCATAGTTTCTTTGAATTTCCGCATACTTCATGCGGATGTTTCGAGGTTGTAGGATTCTATATGCCGGAAGTTGACGGTATCGGCTGGGTTGACCGGGATTACACTGGCATGGCCCCTAACGGGCTTGCTTTTAGTACGATGGCTGGCCAGACCGGCGGCGGCAAGCAGGTTATTGGCTTTTTGGGTGTTGGGGTCAACTATTTCCGCTCACCCAAGTTCATCCAGGCGGATGGCGGCTGGAACAGAGTGGTCTGGATGCCAAAAGTTCTAAAGGATAAGGTACTGGCTGATATCCCTGCTGAGATCGTGGACAAAGTAGCTACGGAAGAGGATGCACAGGATCTGGATACCTTGAAGGAATTCCTCAAAGAGAAAGATCATCCTGTGGTAAAGAACTGGGGTGCTGATGA
>DUIM01000144.1:0-2364 GCA_013330355.1 Methanosarcinales archaeon | reverse complement strand
CGGCATTTGGCATGCCTGACCCTGCCATGCTGCTGAACATCCCGCCTATGACCGGCGGTGGTAGCGGTGGTATAAAAATTACCCTGAAGAATGCCAAGGTCTCCATCGACAAGATCATACTCAGCAGCAAGAAATAACTTCCCAGAGGCAGTGCCTTGAAAGTTGTAGCAATTACCGGGAAGGGAGGGACAGGCAAGACTGCTGTAGCAGCTATGCTCATCCATTGGCTGGTGAACAGGGATGCAACCATTCTGGCCATTGACGCTGACCCTGACTCCAATCTCCCGGAGGCACTGGGGGATGTGGTTGGGCAAACCCTGGCCGACCAGCGGGAGTTCCTGCTGGAACAACGGGATAATCTACCCCCGGATACTGATAAGGCACTGCTGCTGGAGTCCAGGATATACAGTATACTTTCTGAGCAGCATGGGTATGACCTCCTGGTGATGGGCAGGCCCGAAGGCAGTGGATGTTATTGCTTTACAAACAACTTGCTACGCAATATAATGGACCGGATCATCAAGAACTATGACCTGGTGATCATTGATACAGCGGCCGGCCTGGAACATCTGAGCCGTGGTATTATCCGGGATGTTGACGAACTTGTTGTGGTAACAGACGGTTCAAGGCGGGGGCTTGGGACTGCCGAGCGGATTCGGGACCTTGAAAAGGAACTGGACCTGAAGGTACGGCATATGTTTGTGATATTCAATAAGGTGACACCAGAAAACCGTGAGCGTCTTGATAAATATGCACAGGAATTAGGGCTGGAGATTGCAGGCATGGTGCCATTTGATGAGGATATTGCCAGATTCGACCTGGATGGAAAGGCACTGAGTGAACTGCCAGAGACATCACCTGCGGTGATTGAAATGGAAAACATTATTATGAAATTGGGGATTTAAGAGAACAGATTTACAATTATTTAAAAACATGCGATGAAATAAGGTGGAATCATAATGGCAAAAAAGATCAAGTTATCTGAACTGGGCAGCCTGTTCAACGATATGGACGTGGAATCCCTGGAAGGTGTAACCATTGAAGGTGACATTGAACTGGAGATGGATGCCGGTGGCGGGCTTGATCCACAACTGGCATATATGCTGGGACATGAAGCATCCCAGATAGCCAGGCACTTGACAAACATATCACAATTCATGCGATGAAATAAGGTGGAATCACAATGGCAAAAAAGATCAAGTTATCTGAACTGGGCAGCCTGTTCAATGATATGGACGTGGAATCCCTGGAAGGTGTAACCATTGAAGGTGACATTGAACTGGAGATGGATGCAGGTGGCGGGCTTGATCCGCAACTGGCATATATGCTGGGAAATGAAACGGCCCAGATAGCCCGGCACCTGATAAACATATCACGATTATTAGGTTACCCTGTAGACCAGATGTTCGGGTCAATGGCCCAGGCAACGGTTCCAGGTGTGACCAGGCCCGGGCAATTGCTGCCATCTAAATTTGAAGTTGGCAGAATTGAAGAGTGGAAAAACCCCATACAGGAAGTTACACTTGGTGCCACATCCTCAGATGGTGGTACCAGGAAGAGCACGATCACCCTGGGTGGTGAGAACGCACTGCCCTATTATTTTGACAGTCCCATGCCGCACCGCAACCACATCACTATGGATGTATTTGATATGCCTATCGGTATGGCAAAGGCTGTGAGGGTCAATTATGAAGATGTGCTCGAAAGCCCGGCAGAATGGGCCAAAAAGGCGGTCAATGATTTTGGTGCCGACATGGTGACCATCCACCTGATAAGTACAGACCCTGGTATTAAGGATACATCCCCCAGGGAAGCTGCCGAGACCGTGGCCGATGTGTTGCAGGCCGTGGATGTACCGATCGTTATCGGCGGCAGCGGCAACCCTGAAAAGGACCCCGAAGTGCTGGAGAAGGCCGCAGAAGTGGCAGAGGGCGAGCGTGTGCTGCTGGCCAGTGCAAGCCTGAACCTCGATTATGAACGTATTGCAAAGGCTGCCAATGATTACGGGCATGTGGTGCTGTCGTGGACACAGCTTGAGATAAATGCCCAGAAGGAGTTGAACCGCAAACTGATGAAGCAGTGCAATGTGAAGCGTGAAGATATTGTCATGGACCCCACAACCGCTGCACTGGGATACGGCCTGGATTATGCCTATACCAATATGGAGCGCATCAGGCTGGCAGGTCTTATCGGGGACGAGGAACTGTCGTTCCCGATGAGCAGCGGTACTACCAATGCATGGGGTGCCAGGGAAGCCTGGATGGTAGGTTCCCCGCTAAAAGAAGACAGCGACTGGGGACCCAGGGAATACAGGGGTCCTATCTGGGAGATAGTGACCGGCCTGACCCTTTCACTGGCAGGCAA
>DUIM01000135.1:2232-3597 GCA_013330355.1 Methanosarcinales archaeon | reverse complement strand
GAATAAATTAAAAAGTCTCTGCTTTCCTATCTTTTCTGCATGTTTATTGCAGATTTTAGAATAACATTATATATTCGTAGAACCAGTGTTATTTTACAGATTTTATAGGATTGATTATTATGTTGGGTTTTGATGAAATTGTTACTTCTGCTGTTGAGAAGGTAATACCCTCGGTGGTAAACATCAGCGAGGTCAAGCTTATAAAGGACGCCCACCTGCAGGTGCATCCTGTACCCGGCGTGGGTTCGGGGTTTATAATAGATTCAAATGGCTGCATCCTGACCAATGCCCATGTGGTGCTGGGCTCCTCTGACATCAAGGTGACGCTGGAGGACGGCAGGTCCTTCCCTGCACAACTGAGGGGTATGGACACTATGATGGACCTGGCAGTGATCAAGATCGAGGCCGTTGACCTGCCAGTACCTGAAATGGCAAAAAATAACAACCTGAAGATAGGACAGATGGCTATTGCAATAGGCAGTCCGCTGGGGCTTGTGGGCGGGCCTACCGTTACTGCCGGTGTGGTAAGCGCTATCGACCGGTCCATCCAGACCGAGATGACATTCATGGAGGGGCTGATACAGACCGATGCGGCCATCAACCCTGGTAACAGCGGCGGTCCCCTGATTAACAGCCAGGGCGTGGTGATCGGTGTGAACAGTGCAATTATACCTTTTGCACAGGGTATCGGGTTTGCCATACCCATCCAGCCCGCTCTGTGGATTGCAGAGCAGTTGAGGGAACACGGTGAGATTATCAGGCCGTGGATAAGCATCAATGCAGTGGATATTAACCCGAAACTTATGAGCTACTACAGCCTGCCCACTGACAAGGGTGTGGTTATCACTAATGTTGTACCCGGGAGTGAAGCCGACAAAGCAGGTTTACAGATGGCAGATATCATCATCAGGATGAAGGATATCCAAATCAATAATGTCAGGGACATGATAAAAGTCATCAATGACAACCATGTGGGTGATTCTGTTGAGGTGGAGATGTTCAGGGGACAGGAGAAGATAACAGTCCGGCTTGTGCTTGAGAAGACCCCTGTACTAACAGCACCGGCAGTGCGCCCCATCCCACCAGAACAGCCCATACCGTCCCCGGCCAGCCTGCCGTAGGGCTCTTCACTGGTGGGTGCATTCAATTGGTCTTTACCTGGAAATAATTACAACACCCAGTAATATCAGTGCCCCGCCTGCCAGCATGGATGTGGTGACAGGTTCGCTGAGGATGAGGTAGGAAATTGCACCATATCCATTGATAAATCGTGGACCGACAAAATCTATCTGATGCATCTCATTGATCGTATTCTTTATACCCCGCAGCTTTGCTGCGGTTGGGACAAGCTATGGTCAATGCAAC
>DUIM01000135.1:320-1948 GCA_013330355.1 Methanosarcinales archaeon | reverse complement strand
CGGTTGGGACAAGCTATGGTCAATGCAACCTCAGTAGCCTGAGACATGAGATACCCCACAGCTCTTCTGTGGGGAGCTTCATCTGGCCGAAAACAGGATTTAGTTCAAGTAAATCATAAGCAATATTAATTACAAATAAGATTATATTAGCTATCGACTACTATAATTAATTAGAATATACACGGGAGGTATGAATTATAACAAGTATAAAAACCACACAGACTGAAAAGAACCTATTGACCGCTTTTGCAGGAGAATCACAGGCAAGAAACCGCTATACATTTTTCGCATCAGCGGCGAAAAAAGCAGGGTATGAACAGATATCAGCCATTTTCATAGAGACTGCTGATAATGAAAAAGAACATGCTGAAAGATTATTCAAATTCCTGGAAGGCGGCGAAGTAGAAATTACCGGCGCATTTCCAGCAGGTATAATCGGTGATACAGTATCAAATCTTAAGGCCTCAGCCAATGGCGAGAATCATGAACATACAATAATGTATCCTGAATTTGCTGATGTAGCCCAAAAAGAAGGTTTTCATGAAATTGCAGAAGTTTTCAGGAATATCGCAGTGGCTGAGAAAGCACATGAAGAGCGCTTCCGTGCACTGATTGAGAATATTGAACAGGACATAGTCTTCAAGCGGGAAAATGTAGTACAATGGAAATGCCGCAACTGCGGATATATCCATGAAGGTACAGAGCCACCAGAGGAATGTCCGGCATGTGCTCATGCAAGGGCATATTTCGAGTTGTGGGCAAAGAATTATTAATTGACAGGTGAGGACATGAAAAGGATAGCATGGGGAATTACCGGTTCAGGTGACATGATAAAAGAAACATATGATGTCATGGTCGATATTAAGAATAAGACTGACCTTGATTTTATGGTATTCCTGTCAAAAGAAGGCGAAACGGTATTGAAATGGTACCGCATGTGGAACGATATACAGCGTGATTTTAACAACTTCAAGACAGATGCCGGGCCAAATTCGCCATTTATTGCCGGTCCGCTTCAGGTAGGTTTCTACGACCTGCTGCTGATCGCACCTGCAACAGCAAATACTGTGGCAAAGATCGTTAATGGAATTGCGGACAGCCTGGTCACAAATACGGTGTCTCAGACCGCAAAAGGAGATACTCCCATATATATACTGCCGGTCGATCAGGTCAGGGGTACTGTCAAAACAATAACTCCTACCGGAAAGACGCTTGAGCTCAAGATGCGCAATGTAGATGTTTCCAATTCCGAAAAACTTGCGCAAATGGAGAATATCACAGTATTGAAAAGTCCTGAGGAAATCTATGATATAATAGGAATTTCGAGGGAGTAGTTCAACTATAGAGGTGATGTGGAATGGCAATGGATCCTATCTGTAAGATGGAAGTGGATGAATCAACAGCACAGTAGACTTTTGAATACAAGGGAAAGAAATATTATTTCTGTGCCCCTGGCTGCAAAGTGGAATTCGATAAAAATCCGGATAAGTATTGTTGATAGTTGAGTGATAAAAGTGATAATCAGGTGATAAGCATGTCGAAAGATATAATGATAGAGTTTGAAGGATCAATTGATAATATTGCAACCCTTGAGGATGCAGTGAAAACCGCACTTACGATTGAACAGC
>DUIM01000135.1:0-217 GCA_013330355.1 Methanosarcinales archaeon | reverse complement strand
TTGAATACAAGGGAAAGAAATACAGTTTTTCTTCCCCTCCCTCTATTCGAATTTGCGAATTGATAAATTAACTTCATATGCTTGGATTGAAAATAACACGATTATAGAGCACTTGCCTAGGGATGTTCCTGTGTAGATTACGTACTTTGTGTCTTACACGCAAAGTCCTGATACCCGCTGTTTGATGAAGGTCACCGACCCCGGACGTCGCTACGCT
>DUIM01000055.1 GCA_013330355.1 Methanosarcinales archaeon | reverse complement strand
GGAGCAAATATACTGACCTGCAGTTTCAAGGAACTGGAGGCCTATCCCACAATCCAGCGGATGCAGGAACTTGGCCACCGCAAGCTTGTGCTGGCATCGGCAGGTAACACAGCCCGTGCCTTTGCCCATGCGGCAGTGGGTTCTGATATCGAGATATATATAGTAGTGCCGGGCAGCGGTATAGACCGCATGTGGATTCCTGAAAAACCCACTGGCAATATCCATTTTATCAGCATGGCAAAGACCTTTGATTACACCGATGCCATCAGGCTGGCGGAAAGGATAGCCGGCCAGCCTGGGATAACCTCGGAAGGCGGTGCCCGGAATGTGGCACGCCGGGATGGTATGGGTACAGTAATGCTGGACGGTGCCGTTACCATGGGCAGGATACCGGACCATTATTTCCAGGCAATCGGCAGCGGAACAGGGGGAATTGCCGCATGGGAAGCATCAATGAGGCTGCAGGCCGACGGCCGGTTCGGGAAACAGCTGTCAAGTCTTCACCTGGCCCAGAACCTGCCATTTGCGCCCATTTTTGATGCATGGCAGCACGATTGCAGGGAAATAGATGAAGAGGTTGACGTGCATAATGCAAAGCAGCAGATCAACCAGATGTATACAGACATCCTGTCCAACAGGAAACCACCATATTCGGTTCCAGGTGGTGTGTATGATGCCCTTATGTCCTCTAGCGGGCATGTGTACGGCATTGACAATTCACGGGCCCGGTCCTGCAAGAACCTCTTCGAAGAGGCGGAAGATATTGATATTATGGCACCCGCAGCCGTTGGAGTTGCCGCCCTTGTAGAAGCGGTGGAACTTGGCAGGGTGAAAGCGGATGATCATATCCTGTTGAATATCACAGGCGGCGGGGTTGAAAGATTGAAAGAGGACTTTGACCTGTGCAAAATACAACCTGAATTGCATATAGATTCCCTTGATGTGGAGATCAAGGAAATACTGGAAATACTGCCTTGATCAAGCGCCAATAACCAGGGAAAGTGTTGGAAACCATGAATAGTCTTACTCCCGAAGAAAAAACAGTTAAGATATTGAAAGACCAGGGTGTAGACCTGGTTGCCACTCTACCTTGTGACAGGATGAAAAAACTACTCCCGCTCATTGATATTGACAACGGGTTCAAAACACTGAAACTTACGCGTGAGGAAAATGGCGTTGGTATCTGTGCGGGTTATTACTTTGGCAACAAGCGCCCGGTCATGGTCATCCAGAGCACCGGACTTGGCAATATGCTGAATGCCCTGTTGTCCCTTAACGTGACATACAAGGTCCCTCTGCCTATCATTGCAAGCTGGCGGGGTGTCTATAATGAGAAGATTCCGGCACAGTTCCCGCTTGGACGGGCACTGCCTGATATTCTTAAGGCTTCTGATATTGATTATACTGTTATAAGGTCATCAGCCGAGATCGGGTTACTCGAAGATGTCATAAGGTATGCTTTCACAAATAACCGCCCGCATGTGGCCCTGGTCCTCCCTTCGGTCTGGGAGAATTCCAGATGTGCGCCACCGCCAGAACCAAAGCATATGGTATGCAGGACGTGCAGCCTGGAACTTACAGCTAAAAGCCAGCCGCCTGCAATATCGCGGTACCAGGCCATCGAGTCGCTGGTATCAATACTGGATGACGAGATCGTAGTCTCAAATATCGGCATACCCAGTAAGGAACTGTACCATGCCGGCGACAGGCCCCTGAATTTCTACATGCTGGGCTCAATGGGGCTGGCATCTGCCATCGGGCTGGGACTGGCAATGGCACAGCACAGGCATGTGGTGGTGATCGACGGGGACGGCAGCTTGTTGATGAACCCAAATGTGTTGACCCAGATCGCTGCGCAGCAGCCATCCAACCTGACAGTGGTGGCAGTGAACAACGGAGCATACGGTTCTACCGGCAACCAGGAGACCCTGGCGTGCGAGTGCATCGATGTGGAACTGATGGCAAGGGGTCACGGGCTGCAGTATACAACCAAGGCCCACACCGGGGAAGAACTTGTGGCTGCATATAACAGATTTAAGGATGAAACCGGGCCCGGATTTATAGATGTGGTGGTCAGGCCGGTGAATGAGCCTGTTGGGGAAATTCCGTTAAGCCCGGTTGAGATAAAGGAAAGGTTCATGAGAGCGATATTGGATTGAAAATTTAGTCTGTTATATTAGACTTATTTTCAGTAAAAGAGTATATTATATTCGAGTTCTTCCTTTTTGCATACACAAATCCGAATGCAGAATACAATAGTCACGTTTAAGTCTATTTTCTCTATTGTATCCACTAAACAAGGATACGAGACAACCATCATGACCCCGGAAGAATCCTATGATATAATCGTAATCGGTGCCGGACCCGCAGGCTCCACTGCTGCCATGTATGCGGCCCGCTCCGGTGCCAGTGTACTGCTGATCGACAAAAAGAAAGACCTTGGCTCCCCCATCCAGTGCGGCGGGTTCCTGCCTGATTATGGGGAACTCAGGGAGCTTTTGCCTGGTGCCAAACTTCCATCTACCTTAAAGGA
>DUIM01000018.1 GCA_013330355.1 Methanosarcinales archaeon | reverse complement strand
TAATCGAAGCGGTTATACATAAAATTGGATTCGATGTAGTTGTTAAGATGGTGCATTGTCATGCCTTTGGCCCAGTTCTTGTTGAACTCTGCCACATCGATTTGACCGCCTCCGGGGTTGTACTGGCTGCCTGGATCGGGATCGATGACAGGGGTCTCGCCCATTTGTTGCAGGGCGTCCATAGCTGCGTAATTGATAGCGTTTGCCATATCGGAGATGAAAAATGAAAAAGCATCATCTGCACCTTTTACATTTCCTACCGGTTGTCTGGATTGTGCCATTTCCAGATCCATTTGTGTGATGTGGATGGATACTGCTGTTGATATCAATAGGAACAGTATGCCTATTATTGTTAATGGCACTCTGGCGGATTCGTTTTTCCATAGTTTTAACATTTTGAACATTTTTCCCTGGGATAGTGAACTGTGTAAGATATTTATAATTACTGGTTTATCCGGGACTCGGGTAAATATTTATTTATCGTGCCTGACGTGGCCAATGACGTATTATGTAATCAGATTCGCTCTTGAGATTTATATTCGGAATAAGATATTAACATATATTAGCAATTATCATATATGATTACGATATTTTATACCCTTGTGTTGATCAATACCAAAGTAGGAGCCTATGCGCTGCACATAAGATTTGTAGCTGCCACCGTGCTTATGGTGGAGAAAAGGGGTGTCACCATTGTTTACTAAAGATGAGCGTGGCGTAGTTGAACCAAACTCAGACCTGGTGGCTATGGCCCTTGCAGTTATCGGTTTTGTAATATTCATCTCGGTTATGGCACACACGTACCAGATATACCAGGAGAAGACATTCATTGCACAGCATTACGATGATGCAGTATCCATGGCCGGACTGCTCAGGAATGACCCACTGCTGACAGTCTCACGCCGTTCTGAGCTGATAGATGCGTCCAGAATAGAGTCTATGGATGCGGAGGATATCAACGAATTAAAGAGCAAGTATGCAGCAGGTTATAATTTTTCATTTAAGATCGAAGTGCCTCCAACTTACAGCAAGGTCGTGGGTGCTTCTGAAGAGATGGGCGTATCGGCATCTATTCCTGTGACCATAAGGTTGAACGAGGTCGAAGAGATGCCTGGCACATTGACGGTAAAGATATGGGAGAAATAGTATGCAAATAATCGACGATACCAGGGGTTTTTCAAGTTCTATTGATGTTTTGCTATTCCTGGTGCTGGTGTCAGTCAGTGCAGTGCTGCTGGCACCTGCAATGGTGGGTAATACCCAGTTAATGGCGCTGCACGATACCAGTATAGCAGAGCACAATTCACAGGTGTTGCAGTCACTGCAAAATGGAAGGGTGGATGATTTTTCCCATGCTGTGGCCGGCACCCAGATGGACTTTTTAGTGACTGAAACCTTTGGCTCCGGTGCTGTGGATTCGGGTGTCTACCAGACTGGTAAGAAACTGGTAGCGGGACGGGAGATAAACCACAAGACCTTTGCAAACCTTGCCGGCGAATCGGTGGCATCCCAGTTCACTATATACCACGCCGACAGGTCTGTAAGGCTGAACCTGCTGACCGATGAGTACAGGGACAATGTGGATATACAGATGCGTGATTACCTTGACATGCAAATAGGTGATAGATATAATTACAATGTCTCTGTCGTATGGCGGCCGTTTCGGGATGTACCTATCGGGGGTGAGACGCATATGGGGCCGGCAGTGCCTGATACTGCATATGTGGAGAGTGGCTGGATAACTATGCCGTATAGTACTGAATTTACCAGGTATTATGTTGAGGAGCTGATCGCAGATGAGCTGGATGCTATTGGTTTTAATCTTGGGAGCGCTAATGAGGTACCAAGGGAAGAGACTGAAGAACTGATCGCCGGACATATAAATGATGCAATAAACAAGACTGTGGATGAGGCAGTAGGGACGATAGTCAAAATGACTATTGAAAAAACTATCGAGAAGGCGCAGACTGCTGTAAACCAGCAGGTGGAAAGTGTGGTTCCGGGCAGCAATTCAGGTGACAATCCAGGCATCAGCGACATTATTATGGATGAGGTATTGGCTGAGTTGAAGAATGATCCGGCATTTATTGAAGATGCTGGCAAGGGGCTCAGTGAGCAAATTACGGGGTATATGCAGGAAGTGGCAAGGGAGGAGGTTCATGCTGTTATTTCGGGAGAGGTGGATGTGCTGGCGTCTGATATTATAGATCAGTGTGTAAGCAATGTTGCTATGGTTGAGGAGGCAAAGGATGAAGTGCTGGATTATGTGTTTTCGAGGATCGATATCAGCAGGGCCAGGATGACGCTGGCGTTGTGGGACAGGAATTGGTGATGGTTACTTTTGGGTGAGCATTCTACAATAGCAGTAAATGTATCATTCATTTGAATTTTTCAGTTTTTTTTCTAGCCTTTTGCAGATCAAGTCTTTTCTGTTGAGGATATCCAGATTTACACATCACTATTGAATTTAATCTCCGTGTCCTCTGTAATCTGAGTGGTTTATTGCTTATCACTTGTTGTAATTTGCATTTTTTTAGTCAATAATGTTTGGTTTTTAACTATAATTAGTAAGTATTAATGGACAAATTCTAATTAGCAAATGCTAGCTGGTCTGCGTCATTTGTTTTTCTCGAACATGGCCCTGACAAAACCCAAAAACGGTGGCGAAGGCCTGTTGGGTCTGCTCTTGAACTCAGGATGGAACTGGCTGGAAAAAAAGAAACTATGTCCCGGGATCTCGGCAATCTCCATCCTGTTCTTGTTACGGCCTGTGAATTTCATGCCAGCCTTTTCCATCTCATCGATATACTCAGGATTTACTTCATACCTGTGGCGGTGCCGCTCTATTATCGCATCAGAGCCATATAATTTATTAGCAAGGCTTCCCGGTGTAAGTTCAGCAAAATAATCACCAAGCCTCATTGTGGCACCCATATCCACCACATCCTCCTGTTCCGGTAGCAGGTCAATCACCGGATGGTCGGTAGATGCCAGTTCCGAACTGTTTGCATCCTTATATCCCAGCACATTCCTGGCAAACTCGATAACCGCAGTCTGCATGCCCAGACACAGTCCCAGGTACGGTTTATCAGTTTCCCTGGCATATTTAATTGCAGATATTTTACCCTCGGTGCCGCGCACCCCGAAACCCCCGGGCACCAGTATCCCGTCATACTTTGCGAGCTGGCTGATAGATTCAGGTTCATTCTCGAAATCCTCGGCATCCAGCCAGTAAGCATTCACCTTGCACCCAACCTCAATACCCGCATGCTTCAGGCTCTCCCTGATACTAAGATACGAATCTTCCAGGTCAGTATATTTACCAACCACGGCTACATCCACTGAACCAGTCGTAGCGCGCATCTTTTCCACCATCCTGGCCCACTCTTTATTATCATCTTTTGAGTTAAGTCCCAGCTTGGTCAACAGGTAATCAGCTGCACCTTCATTTTCCAACTGCTGGGGCACCAAATAAATATCCTCGGCATCATGGGCACTTATCACCGCCTTTGCCGGCACATCACAGAACAGGGCGATCTTTTCCTTGGTACCAGGCAGTACAGGCTTTATACATCTCGTAACGATCAAATCCGGATGGAGCCCTAACTCACGCAGTTCTTTAACCGAATGCTGGGTCGGCTTTGTCTTCTGCTCTCCCTGGGCATCCATAGGCACCAGGGTTACATGGATGAAGACCACGTCATCCACATCCTCTTCATTATGCAGCTGCCTTACAGCTTCCAGAAACGGCATACTCTCGATATCGCCCACCGTACCGCCAACTTCAATGAGACATATCCGGGCGCCGCTCTGTTTTGCTACATTCCTTAAGCGTTCCTTTATCTCGTTGGTAACATGAGGAATTATCTGTACGGTCTTGCCCAGGTAATCGCCCCTGCGCTCCTTATTGATGACTGCCTGGTACACCTTACCTGTAGTGATGTTGTGCTCCCGGGTCAGTTCGATATCCAGGAACCGTTCATAATTACCCAGGTCCAGGTCAACTTCGCCGCCGTCTTTCAGGACGAATACCTCGCCGTGCTGGAAAGGACTCATGGTTCCTGCATCAATGTTGATGTAAGGGTCGATCTTGATGGCCGTTACATCGTAACCTTTGTTCTTCAGTATACGTCCCATTGATGCGGCTGTTATTCCTTTACCAAGTCCGCTCATCACCCCCCCGGTTACGATGACATATTTCATGTTCTTTAATACCTCATATTTTTCAATTATTTTTTGCCAGCAAATGCATTACAGCATATACCATAAGTATTATTATTAAAATGGAAACTGCCAGTGCTCCATACATCACATCTATCAAGTTAAAGGTAAATGTGACCAGCAGAATAACCTCCAAAATCAGTATCATAAGCAAAGGCAGGATAAACTTCTCCGGAAAACTAAATTTCATCTCTTTCTTTCGGCTCTTATCCGGATTTTTACCTGAACCAACATCCCAATCCCTCTGGGATGATGTCCGGTCCCGCCCATAATTCGGGTGGGCCAGTCTGTCATCAACATCGATAACTGACCTGGGTTTGGATGCTACCGGTATTTCACCGATGATTACACTGAATGATTCTGTGAGGGACCCATATCCGGTTGTAACTTTTATTTCACCTTCTAATGTGGTGATATCATCAGGAAGTTTGATCACAACAGGTGCAAATTCCTGGTTGGCAACATAGATATTATCATACAGGAACCTGACGTTCTTTCTAAGTGTATCGCCAACGGACAGATACACGTGGGTAGGACTACCGTAATTAATAATTGGCAGTTCAAAGCTGCATTCATTCCCTGGAGCAAGCGGTATAGTGATCTTAGGATCATCGAACTCGATCGAGTTAATCCTGTTCCGGTTTATATGTATCTGCTGCACTGGCAAGTACCTCTGTGGTTATTCCCTTAGATCGGGAGGTAGCATGTTGGGAATGCCGTCCTCGATTGGGTAATGTTCATTGCATTTCCCGCAGAAAAGAGATCCTTTGATTATCTCTTTATCGTCCTTTTCATCCACTGTGAGGACCAGATCACCCTTGCACATTGGACAGCATAAGATTTCCATTAATTCATGTTTCATATTATTCAATCCAGAAAACTTTTTTATTGTTCAACATTTACGACATAGTAATTCATCAAATTATCGGTATTCGATGGGATGAGTATTCGTTGAGAAGTGTATTTGGTGGAAATTATATTCAGTGAGAAGTATATTTGATTGGAAGGACATGCACACAATAAAATCAAGAAGACCCAGGGACATCCTGAACGAGATCAAATGGAAAGGATTGGATATCGAACATTGTACCATATACTACATACACAGAG
Source organism: Methanosarcinales archaeon (assembly GCA_013330355.1). Classification (GTDB taxonomy): domain Archaea; phylum Halobacteriota; class Methanosarcinia; order Methanosarcinales; family Methanocomedenaceae; genus Methanocomedens_A; species Methanocomedens_A sp7939u. Next base: position 4,228 of record DUIM01000018.1, on the reverse strand, counting down.
GCGCACCCGGCGACACAAAAGTAATAGGGGGGTCATCCCTTCGAACAATTGGCAGGTCTTTTTTCGAGACCAAGGGCGGTACATCAATTCCATATCACAGGATATTAAGGATAGATCATGACGGGATAAGAGTGTACGGGAAAAAATGAATCAGTCAATCTAATGAAGGATCATCTCATGGAGTACATCAGTCTTACTGATGATCCCCATATGTTTGCCGCCGTCGGTGACCATGATTCTTCCGACCTTATTTTCATCAAAGACCTTGACAACATCATAGAGCGGTGTGTCGCCTTCCACTGAAATAATCTCCCGGGTCATGATCTCCCTGACCTTTAGATTCATTTTTCCACTGGCAAGTGTCCTGCCAATATCGGAATATGTAATTATACCCACAATATTGCCTTTATCTTCCACCGGCGCACCGTGAATATCATTCCTGGTGAATATCCTTGCTGCCTCCTGTATCGTGGAATTGGCAGGAACGATTATGGTCTTATCAGGTACGAAATCCTTAATAGGACTTTTAGGCAGCGAAACCATCTCTGTGATTGAAAACAGCAGCGCATTGGATGAATCATCCCGTCCTACCACTTTCCCTCGTATAACAAGTTTATTAACAGGAGTGGGGCCTACCTGTATGGTATCACCGGAATCGAAATCATGGATATCACCGAGTATCCGGATAATACCGTTACAGGTATCAGGATGGCGTACAGTGGTAAAACTAATCTCAGCAGCAGTTAAATTCTCCAGATACTGCTGGTTTTTATATATAGGAACCACTACCTCTTTATCCATTTCAACAATACTTAACGCCTGGTAGGTAGCACCTGTAACTTTATAACCACCTTTCGGGCCGGGTACACCTTCTACAAGCCCCAATGCCTTTAGCGATTGCATCTGGTTCCTGACCGTGCCCGGATTACGGTTGATTATTTCGGCTATATTTTCCCCTTTGACAGCTGTTTTTTGCTTGCGAAAAAGATTTATTAAAGCAGTTAAAATTTCCTTTTGAATTGGTGTAAGTTCCATGTTAACATGCTCCTAATAATTATAAATAACTAATAATTATATATACTAAATATACATGATATTTATTTTACTTAAACTCATGCATCAGATATATCTTTTCAATTTTTTTCAATATATAGGAATGCATATACATTCCTGCAGACTTAGAAAATGCAAACAAAGTGGGCATTTTCCTGACAACAGATATGCCAGTCCGATATGAGTTTTACATTGTATTTTATTAACCATTAATGTTTCCGCACACACATTTTAAAATTATATTTACGTGAACTATCTGAAAAACTATAAACTTATTATAAGCTGGCCATCCGTTTGATATTGCAGGAACATTTCAGCCACTTCATATGACTCCACAATTTCGATCCCCTCTATTAAATCATAATTGCATATCCCCATCATTGAACATGCCAGGTCACAACATTTAAACCTGACTCCCATATCTATGCATTCATTGACTTTTTTATCATATGCCTGGGCCCCGTACTTATCCTTCTTGCCCAGCAACACACCCATGGGCCCCCACAATACCACCACCACATCAAGCCCTTTTTTTCGATAGTATTTTGCGAACCTAACGGTTTCCTGGGGACTGGTGCTCTCATAGACCATATTTTTCAAAAGCAACAGGACACGATTGATCTTGGCCAATTCACCACCTCTTCATAGCAAATGCTCGGCTATGTTTTCCATAATAATATTCTCACAATAAATGCATCTCAATTGTACAGGGTCTTTTTTCACTTCGAACTTTGAAGTAACAGGTTCCTTTGTGTTTGAAATACAATTGGGATTGATACACTTCACCATACTTTCCACTATTTCCGGCAGTTCTACCTGGTATTTATCTGCCACTTCGAAATCCCTGATAATATTGATAGTAGCCCCGGGAGAAATCAAGGATATCTTGTCCAATTCTTTTTCTTCCAGTTCCCTGTTCTCGATCTTAACTATATCCTTCTGTCCAAGTGCCTTGCTGGGAACATTCATAGCCATGGTTACGACGTCACTGTATGCACCTTTTACCCCCAGTATCTTAAGTACGTTCATGGCCTGTCCTGCCAATATGCGATCGATAACAGTACCGTTATGAATGGGTCGCACCCTCAATTCTTTTTCAGCACTCATACCTCTACCCCCATTACAATGGTAAGCAGTGCCATCCTGATGGGTACGCCATAGAAAGATTGCTCAAAATAACGGGCATGTGAAGAGGTATCCACTGAACTATCAATCTCATAGAGTCTTGGGAGCGGATGCATTATTATCATACTATCCCTCACGTTCCTAAGATATTCGGTCGTGATTTTGTAGGCACCTGCCACCTTTTTATATTCAGTGGGATCGGGAAAGCGTTCTTTCTGGATGCGGGTCATGTACAGCACATCAATACTGTCCAATATCTCTTCAAGGTTCTCTGTCTCACGGACCCGGGCACCCCTGGCCTTCAGGTCAGCTTTGATCTGGTCAGGCACCTTTAACTGTGGTGGTGAGACAAGAGTGATGTTTGCACCGTATAATGACAGTGCATAAGTCAGGGAATGGACAGTTCGACCATATTTCAGGTCCCCTACGATCGCAATATCGAGGTTGTCAAGATGGCTTTCCTTTCTGATCGTGTACAAGTCCAGCAGTGTTTGCGTAGGATGATGCCCGGCACCGTCGCCGCCGTTTATAATTGGAACTAATGAGAATTCGGCAGCCATTAACGCCGAACCTTCACTTGGATGCCGCTGTACTATGGCATCGGAATAAGTACTTACCACCCGGATCATATCTGCAAGTGTTTCACCTTTTACAATACTGGTGGCCTCTTTGGAGCCTAGGTTCAGGACATTCCCGCCAAGCCTGTACATGGCGGTCTCAAAGGACATCCTGGTCCTGGTACTTGGTTCGTAGAATAACAGTGCAAGTATCTTACCGGCCAGAAGGTCAGACCTGCCGCCCCTTGCCAACGGTTCAAGTTTAGCGGCCCGGTCCAGGATATAATCAATCTCCTCCCTGGTAAAATCCTTCATTGAGATTATATGGCGGCGCTCAAACCTCATCGGAAGTAATATGGAGATGGCCTGATTTAAACTTATTGAAGTGAAGCATGCCCCTCATCAGGCATCTACGCCTATCCCAAGTATATGTCTTGCTCCATTAAACACATCTTCTGCAATGCAGGCACACCCTTTTGCAGCACTCCACATGCCAAGGGACTGAACCCTGTCTCCGATATGATCCTCGATTTTCTCTTTTATATATTGTATCTCACTGACCGAACCCGAGATGAAAACTTCGGGCCTATACACACCCATTTCTTTCAAGGGAAGGGTCATCGATACGATCTCCATTGAAGCGAACAGTGCAAGAGTATCAACTGCCAGGATAGCTTTTTTATCACTGTTGTTGAAATCGTCCAAAAGTTCATCAATGCCTGAGTGTCCGCTCATCCCGGTCACACCAGCCCGGGTGAAGGCTTCATTGGCAGTATACAGGCCGGCATCCACGTCCCTGATGGCTGCAAGGTCCAGTGGTCCATGGTGTATTCCGGGTGCGAAGATGCAGGCATCGATAGCACCTAATAGCCGTCCATCTGCTGCTGCCAGTGTTACCGTGTTAGAACTGATATCAGAGACAATGAAATTATCATATCCCATTTTATGGGCATGGTAGGTAATACCCAGCTTTTCGGGACTGGCCCCGTGGGAAAATATATTGAACCTGGCATCCGGTGTGTTGCCTCTGTGAAGCCCGGGAATCACAACGGCAGGTATGCCTGAATCCTTTATGGTATCATAGACATGGGTTCCCCCGCCTACATGAAGCCCTGCACCGTCACGGCTTGTAATACCCCGGCCAGGCACCCGGTCAATGGGTGTGATGCGGTCTATGCCATCACCCATGGAATATGTGACTGCCATCATCTTGATATCGTTCTTTGACACTTCCAGGCCCTGCAGGATACAGTGCAGCAGTTCATCGCCTGGCATTGCTGCAGCATCTTGTCTCAGGATGCTGAATACTTTGCCACCCGATGATGCGAACCGCATGGATGTGGTACCGTGGTCAATCCCTATGAACATATTAATCTGGAATTTCTAATGCGTATTAAGTTAATTGATTTTAACATTTAGTTACAGAAATATTATTCTAATTTTCTTTTTGTGGCATCAGCAATGTAAGCTGACGAGATTTTATCCGAAAGCTC
>DUIM01000045.1 GCA_013330355.1 Methanosarcinales archaeon | reverse complement strand
TGGACAGATAATGGATGGCAGAAGTATGGACAGATTGTAAACCGACAAGTTGTTAATCAGGTTACAATTCCTGTACTTGACAGGAATGAGGTGAGTTACCGGAAGTTCAGGCCAAGATTATCTGTAAAGCCTGACGGGAGTGAGGTCCATTTTGTCTGGGCGACTCCTCTATATCAATCAAAAGATTTGATGCATGCCTGGAAGGACTCGGTGGGGACCTGGAGAAAAGAGAAAATATTCACATCTTCAAAATTTATCGTGTATCCTACTTTTACAGTCGATTCGAGTGGAGTATATCATGCTGCCTGTATCGAAGACACAGGGACTAGTTTACTTATCAATATTGCTTATTACAGAAAACCTTCCGGCGGAGAGTGGACGAGGATGGGTGATATTGCCCCGAGAACGGCTGAGCATAAATGGCCGAATCTTTTTACAGACACGGGTGGAAATGTTCACATAACCTGGGATAAGAATAAAGATTATATACAATACAGATCAACTTCTTCCGGCGGGGATCTTTCTGCATCCAGCACTACAACGTTGCCAATTCTACATACCGGTAACAAGCAGGCTGAGGTTTTTGCTGATGCTGTAGGGAATGTTCACGTTGCAGCTCTTTCATATAACTCTCCGGGGTCTGCAGGCGGGATCGATTATTGGGTAAAACCTGTTGGAGGAGGGTTTTCGACCCCCATCCAGGTAACAGGAGGAGATTTTTCTCTTATGGTCTATTTCCCTCATCCGGCTGTAATTGCCCGCTCAACGGATCTTGTAGCTGTATCTTGGGTCGAGGAACCAAGATCACCTGCAACTGTCAAAGTTGCAATTTATAATGGGGGCTGGACTGTTTATACCCTCTCCAAGACTGCAAATGTAACACTTGATACGAGAACAACGATGGCGATGGACGATGAATCGGCCTATCTGATATGGAGAGAATATGACGGGTCCCTCTGGCTTGCTACATTTGATTATGCTGTCTTCGGTGTACTATCTCCGAATGGCGGTGAGGAATGGGACTTTGGAAAATCCTATGACATAAGATGGAATCTTGAAGATGCAACCGGAAATGTTGATATAAATCTTTTTAAGAATAATGTTGATCTCGGCCCGATAGTGTCAGATATCTCTAATTCGGGTACTTACTCCTGGACAATTGATACTCTGGAGAGTGGAGCCGAGATAGTTACGGCAGATGATTATCAGATTCAGGTAATTGCCAGAGATAATTCTGATAGTGACATGTCTAATAGTACGTTCACATTACTTCCATCCATAGCAATAACTTCTCCGACGAATTCATCGATCTGGTTTACTAATTCTACTTACACTGTAACCTGGGATGTATATGGCACTATGAATGACTCTGTAAAGTTAAGGATATACCAAAATGAGATCAAGATACTTGGTATTACAGATATTACTGAAAATGATGGTTCATATACATTTACAATTCCAGACACAATTTCTCCGGCTTCAAATTATGTTGTTCGAGTTAAGACCATTGATAACTTACATTTTGATAATAGTGAAGAGTTTGAGATTTCGGCTGGAATAGTTCCACCTTCTATCGAATTGACATCTCCAAACTCGTCCTCAAATTGGATTTCCGGTTCAACGAACACAATAACATGGAATAAAGTTGGAACTCAGGATGCAAATGTTAAAATAGAGCTGATGAAAGGTGGTTCACTTGAATCTACGATCTCAGCCTCAACATCTAATGACGGGAGTTTCAGCTGGACAATAAGCGGATCACAGGCAACAGGATCTGATTATCTGATCAGGATCACCACACTGGACGATCAGGTTACTGATGACAGCTCTTTGTTCACGATCACATATACAGCGTCTGCTATTACGATAACATCTCCTACTACCGGTGTTTCGTGGAACAGGGCAAATACTTATTCGATAAACTGGGATAGTGCCGGATCTATGGATTCGAATGTAAAAATAGAATTAATAAAAGGCGGATCTCTTAACTCTACGATCTCTGCATCTACAGCTAATGACGGGAGCTTCAGCTGGGCGATCCCTTCAGTTCAGGCGACCGGTTCCGATTATCTGGTCCGGATCACGACACTTGACGGGCAGGTCACCGATGACAGCGGGGTTTTCTCTATTACGGAACTGCTTCCAGAGGGAATTACTGTAACATCACCTTCGGCAGGACAGCAGTGGATTCATGGCAATACATATTCGATCACATGGAATTCAGTTGGCCAACTGGATGCGAATGTGAAGATCAGGATTTACCAGGGGGATACAAAGATCTATGCTCTCTCTGACAGCACTCCCAATGATGGTTCTTTTTCATGGACAGTTCCGATAACGTTCCCTTCAGCATCTGATTATGTGATCCGTGTTAAGACACTCGATCAGCTTTATTATGATAACAGTGATCAATTCTATATCGGTGCAGGTGCGGTCACACCGACAATAACAGTGACTTCACCATCTACCAGCACTGATTGGGAAGCGGGGTCCACACAAACGATCTCATGGAATAAATCCGGTATACAGGATGCAAATGTAAAAATAGAGCTATTCAAAGGTGAGAGTCTGGATTCGACTATTTCCTCATCAGCAACAAACAATGGCAGTTTCAGTTGGATAATAAACAGTGGCCAGACAGTCGGTTCGGATTATACTGTAAAGGTAACGACACTGGACGGCCAGGTAACTGATGATAGTGATGTGTTTACGATCAGCCAGCCAGTTGTGCCTACTGTCACAATCACGTCTCCTGTTTCATCATCAGACTGGGCAGCCGGTTCGGTTCAATCTATATCATGGGACAAGACCGGCACTCAGGATACAGATGTGAAAATTGAACTATTTAAAGGCGGGTCCCTTAATTCCACTATTTCAGCATCTACATCAAATAATGGTAGTTTCAGTTGGACGGTCTCCGGCGGTCAGGCTGCAGGTTCTGACTATACTGTAAAGATAACCACACTTGATGGACAGGTGACAGATGACAGTGATACTTTCACGATCTCTGTTCAGCAACAGGATGGGATAACGATAACTTCACCAACATCCTCCTCGGTGTGGACATATGATAATACTTACACTGTTACATGGAATGCAGTTGGTACAATGAATGCCAGAGTTAAGCTCAGAGTATATCAGGGAGATACAAAGATTTTTGCACTCTCGGATGATACAGAAAATGACGGATCGTTTTCATGGACAGTTCCTTCATCAATTCCTGAAGCATCTGATTATGTGATTCGGGTTAAAACACTTGATAATCTAGTTTTTGACAATAGCGATCTGTTCTATATCGGACCGCAGGCGGCAGATCCCACGATCACTGTAACTGCACCGATCTCCTCTTCAACATGGGTAACCGAACAGACCTATGCCGTAACCTGGAATAAAACAGGAACACAGGAT
>DUIM01000086.1:6292-10143 GCA_013330355.1 Methanosarcinales archaeon | reverse complement strand
ATATTATTTTGGAATCGTTATAGTAGTGAATGATGAATCAAGGGATGTTTTATTTATGGAGTGTAAGTGGGGGACACTCTCATTGAAGCAGTCTTTGGCAATTCTTGAAAAACTTAAGGTCAAGGCCGGTTTTGTGAACTGGAACAAAGGCAAACGAATAGAATTTTTTGGTATTGCTGCAAAGAAGATAACAGGCAAAAAAGAATTGAAAAAAAAGGGCTTTGTAGTTTTTGATCTGGATAATCTTTAAGAGATTGTGGTATGTTAATTATTATAATTGTTCAACCAATATATACCAGAGATCATAAACAAAAATGATGGCTTTGCTTCTTACGCCATATTTTTAACAAGTTTGTTTTTATCAAAAAGTATATGAACATAAATAACTACAATAATCAATGGTGAACAATATGGTTAAATTAACTCCAGAGGTAAGAGAAGTCATCCAGAATCAAAAGCCACTTCCTATTGCAACAGCTGATAAAAACGGCAAACCTAATGTTATTTTTGTCGGTATGTGGAAATTCATTGACGATGAGACAATTATGATCGTTGACAATTTCCTTAAGAAAACTGCCAATAATCTCAAAGAGAATCCTAAATTATCAATGGTAGGATATGACGGTGAATCAAAGAAATCATATCAGGTCAAGGGTTCTGTGGATTACCTTGAAAAAGGAGACCACTTTGAAGAAGCAAAGAGTCTTGCAGAATCCAATAAAATGCCCGGTAAAGCTGTTGTGATCTTCCATATTGAAGAGGTATATGATTCTATATATGGACAGCATGCAGGCGAACAGATAGCATAGTACCTATTAAATTTTGAATTTTGAATTTTTTTATCGGTGATTGAAGTTGACTAAAAAAAGATCAGAGAAAACGAATGAAGAAAACCAGTTTATTGGTGATGAATACGCTGAAGAGGACGATTCTGAAGAACAAGTAACGACAGAAAATGAAATGGAAGGTCTGTACGACCTGATGATACCTCCAGGCATACCAGAATCAGTAATAGTTGAAATGGTAGAGGAATTCGATCTGGAACCAGTTTCAAGGGCAGCAAATGTTGACATAGTAGAAGTGGACTCGCGTGAGATACTCATGCTCAGGGGTGACCTGGAAACGGTCAATGAAGCCCATGATTACATGATCAAGCGAACACACGAAGTTGTCGAAGAAGCATTCAAGAGTCCCTGGGTCAAGGATTAAGTGTAAAATTATTGTCCCTGCCTCAATTTTTCACCATACAAAGCCGCACCAAGGGCATTTACTGTCTGTGGTGAAGGCGGTAATACAACCGTTGAGCCGTGGATAGATTCAAATGATTTGACAATGCCTGTATTCAGTACAGTTCCACCAATAAGTACTACTGTTTCTACAGGAGGTATCATCTGGGCGATGCGCCTGGCAAAGGCCTGGTGTATGCCGCAGATCACTTCTTCCATGGTATAGCCGCCCACAAGCTGGGATATCATCTCAGATATGGCGAACACACCACAGGTATTATTTATCCGGGCGCTTCTCTTTGCCCTGGTATGCAATTTCCCGAGTGATTCTACCGGAATATCAAAATAATGGGCAGCAAGTTCCAGGAATGCGCCCGTACCTGCACTGCATTTGTCATTGATCAGGAATGTATTGTTGCGCAGGTCTATTACTTTTGTATCCTGCCCGCCCACATCTACTATGACCTGTGCGTCAGGTATGTAATACCTCACCCCCAGCGATGCGGCTGTTATCTCTGTTATTGCGGCGGTGTGGGGCACTGTCTTCCTGAAATAGCCTGTGGACACTATTGTCTCTGAGGTCTCTGTGGTCCCTGGAGTCTCTACAGTCCCAATGGTCTTTACAGTCGCTATAGTATTCCTCGTATTCCCATCTTCCAGCAATTCCTTCCATCTATGACTGGGCACCACTTTAGATGCGGTTAATTTTCCTGAATCCAACCTGATAATCTTGGCTGTGGTGCTGCCCACATCAAGCCCGGTAATCATGGCATCACCCCCAGAATCTCTGAAAAAGCTTCAAGCCTCAACTTCAGCTGCTCGGAAGACGGCCGGGGCAGGTCACCCTGAACCGTAAGTAGCGGATAATCCAGGTGTGCCCTGAATATCTCATCTTCCAGTGTGTGGTGGCATGCAAACTGGGTATAATGTATCACACCGTCAACCCGCCGTCGGTCCAGTTCCTGCCTGATCATCTCTATCCTGCCCGTGATAGGACCTGAAAAGCTGTAATTCCTGTAACTTTCGGCAAGGGCCTGCAGATCATTCCCGCCCAACCTCACGAATTCATAGGGCAGTTCATCATATACCACATGCAACCCAAAACTCTCTGCCACTTCATGGAAATCCGGATATATCGGCGGTACACCGATAAGGGCAACCCTGCTTGAATATTCCACATCAGTATGTGGAATCGTATCCAGCACCTCCTCAAAGGCAGCAGGATCACCCTGCAGGTCGCCAAAAGATATCAGTGCGGAAAACACATCACTTGCCCTGGCACGGTCGTCAACCCTTAATTGGTCCAGTGCCAGTCCTTTTTCCTTTAATCCTGATATGTTACGAAACATCTCCTTATCTTTTATACCACCAAGGAACCCGGCCAATCCTTCCAGTTGTGATGCCATGTAATCAGTGTCCCTGTCAAACGGATAAAAGAAATAATGAGTTGGTACGCCACTAAGGGCTACTTTCTGGCCGTCAACCAGTGCATTGTGGCAGTCGCCCCCGGCAACCACTACAAGTGAATCAATATCCAGTTGTCCTTCTATTATCTCATCCCTCCATACCGCTGTCCATGCACACAGCTTGCTGCGGGGATTTATTGAGGATGTGGGTACTACATTGTTCACATCCAGGGGACGGTGCCGGCATGCATAGACCAGTTCAGGAGGTATCAGGGCTGTTATGCCCACAGTATCTGTCATTGACTGACCAATTGGTGTGCAATATAATATTACTTACCCAGGCGCAGGACCTGGGACTGAATCTGAGATAACTTTTTATATTAATAAAATCAATAAATTGACTGACAGTCAGTCAGTCCATCAATTAATAAATTAGGCAGGCAGGTAGTTAGTTAGTTAGTTAAGGTGGAACATGGCCCGCATAGTAAAAGACCCGGAAATAAGGCGCACCGAGATAATTGATATCGCTGAAGAACTATTCCTCAAGAGCGGATACAACGAGACTGCAGTATCTGATATCGTTAAAAGGGTCGGCGTCTCACAAGGCACGTTCTATTACTATTTTAAATCAAAGGAAGACATATTAAATGCTATAATCGAGCGGTATATCTATGATATAAAAATGGGGGTAAAAGCCATAGCAGCGAAGGATGATATCAACGCCATCGAGAAGATAATGGCATTTTTTGATTTCCTTAATAATATGGATCAGGGAAAGGAGAAACTTATTGATTATTTCCACGAGGACCAGAACGTACATCTGCATGCCAGGTTTGAAAAGAATGTACCTTCGAATATCATCCCCCCATTTTGCCAGATGATAGAAGAAGGAGTGCAGGAAGATCTCTTTGATACAAAATATCCAGAGATGGCAGCATTGTCCATCATAGGCACAACTTTTGCAATCTCCCACTGGATGTATGATAAAGAGGATCGTGCCGGCAGTACAAAAAAGATCATGTCCGCCATATTCGACCTTATCGAAAGGATACTGGGGGCAGAACCGGGGATATTCATGGAATATGCTATGAAAACGGAGGGAGCAAAATGAGCAGTAGCGAAAGCGAACGTGCCATGCATTGTAAAAGCATTGCATTTAAACTAACAAAAGACTTAAACGATTTTGTTGTATATAATAAAGAACTGAAACTGAGGTGAT
>DUIM01000086.1:1557-5944 GCA_013330355.1 Methanosarcinales archaeon | reverse complement strand
GCAGTATTGATGCTAATAATACTAATGTCAGTCCAGTCAGCCAGCGCCGAAAACATCAATATCGTTGATGTTTATTCCGATATTGATTCGACTGATATCACAATCCACTCGGGTGAACATTATACGGACATAACCCTGAAGGCTGAACTTATATTCAAAGGAAATGTACTGGAAACAAAACAGTTCTACCTCGATGAAGTATCCTCTGATACTGATATAACCAAAATAGCATTCTGGGAACTCAAAAACCCAAAAGAAGGCTTCTACCGCACCAGGATGGCAATGTCTATGGACGGTTCGGTGCTGGAGACAAGATACTATAATTTTTCATACGGCTGGCAGGCCATGCCAGGAGTAACAATCAAAGATATCGTGCCTGACTCAAGTGGTATCAGTATCATACTTGCACCATATACTACAAAGATCGGTCCAAAACCTGTGCTGGCTGATGTGGAATACATGCTCGTTAATGGCGATACTGTTATCTACCGCACCACTGACAGGCGGGTAACAGTAGTGCAGGCCACACCCCTGTTAAAGGACTGGAACGTGCTGCTTGAGAACAACCATGATTATTCTACCAGGGTCAAGGCCAGGATATCATCACCAAAGGATGCAGTGATAGCCCAGTCAAAAGACTTCACTTCCAAAGATGACGTACGCATCACCGAACTGTACAGGGATGAGACCGGGGCCAGCGCAACTGTAGAGGGGTATTCCCAAGTGCCATTCGACGGATACGTTGTGTTTACAGTAACAAAGGACGATACTCTTATTGAAGAAGTGCGGGAAAAGTCCCCCGTCCTGACCAATAGTGATGATGAGACCATCGAGATCATCTGGAGCCGCAAGCTTGCAGCAGGCATATACGGTCTATCCGTAGAAGTGATAGGCAACGACGGCGATATACTGGACATGTGGGATACGGTCATTGAGTCAGATTATGACAGTTCTGCTGATGCAACTCCAGAACCCACGCCTACAGAAACACCAGGGTTTGGTATAATTCCGGCAACAATTGCACTTGTATTACTATATCTTTCGTCAGGGCAAACGCGCCGCAACGGGTGATACTGAGTGTATGAACTGTTCATAGCCATCAGGCACCTGACCTCACGCCGCAGACAGACCATCTTTTCTGTACTGGCGGTCGGGCTGGCAGTTATGCTGCTCATGTGGTCTCAGGCAATGATGGTGGGTTTTACAGATGAGATGTATTCAAAGACCGTTGACACGATGATGCCACATGTAACAGTCGAACCACAGGAAGGTGAAGATTACATCTATCTGTACCGTAAACTCATAGAGGATATCAATGAGATTGATGGCGTGGTAGGCATATCACCAGTACTTACCGGTCCGGCTACATTTGAATATAAAGGCAAGAACAAGAATGTGGTCATGCAGGGCATCCGGGTTGAGGCCCACGATTCCGTAATGTATATCAATGACAACATTATCGAGGGCAATTTCAGGGACCTGGAAATTTCCCCCAACAGTGTGGTGGTTGGTGATGCCCTTGCTGAAAAACTCGATGTGGAAATTGGAGATACCATAGATGCTTCATTTCCTGAAGCAAATCCGACAAACCTGAAAGTTGTGGGCATTTATAACAGCAAAACACCCATGGATGAGACTCTGGCGTTTACGTCCCTGTCCACAGTCCAGGAATTTCTTGACGAGTCCAACGTTGTAACAACTATTTTAGTTCGCGGGGATGACCGTGAGCGTGCACAGGCCATATCAGAAAAGATAGATGTTCTGGGTTATCCTGCTTCAGGCTGGAAGGAGACTAATCCGGAGATAATACAGACACTTAAAATGGAAGGTACGAGCAATGCCATCACACTGGGTCTTATCATCATTATCGCATCTTTCGGGATTGTCAGCACCCTGTTCATGGTGGTCATGGAGAAGACCAAAGAGATAGGCATGCTAATGGCAATGGGGGTGCCCAGAAGAAGTATTATGATGATATTTGTAATGGAAAGCGGCATCCTGGGACTATTGGGTGCCGTTTTAGGTGTGGCTTTGGGAGCGGGATTAGCCATACAGATGGGGGCATATGAATATGAAATGGAAGTCATGGCTGGCATCACCTCAATTCCTTTAGTTGTGAGATTACAGGATGCAGCCATTATTGTGTTGTTCACATTCCTGCTGAATCTCATCGCCGGAATATACCCTGCCAGTCGTGCTTCAAAGCTTAAGCCGGTGGAGGCGATAGGCCGTGATTGAGGGGGATTGCCATGTTTGAGCTGGATGTTGCCACAAGACATATCAAATCACGCCGGCGGCAGACCTTGTTTTCCATAATTGCAGTATCACTGGCTGTGGGGATAATCATAATCTTCATGTCAATGATGAGCGGTTACACGAGTATATTGATCGATTCGACGATTGAGAACCAGGCTCATATCACGGTCATGCCAAAGGAGGGCGAGGATTACATACACCTGTACCACGGGCTTATGGACCATATCTATGATCTGGAAGGGGTAGAGGCAGTCTCGCCATATTTCCAGGGTGAAGCTGCCCTGCAACACAAGCACAACGCTGAAGGGGTGCTGTTGTACGGTATCAATCCCGAAGATGAGAACCGGGTTGTTAACAGGGAAAAATATATACTGGCCGGGGAGTTCACTTCCCTTGAAAATCCCGGGAGCCGTATAATCCTTGGGTTTAAACTTGCAAAAAATCTTGATGTGGAGATGGGCGATACTGTCTCAGCCCGGATACCGGGTGCAGAACCTACAGATTTTACCATCACCGGCATATTCCAGACCGGGACGCCGGTTGATGAAACAATGGCATTTGTAAATCTTGAGCGGTTGCAGGATCTCTACGGATCCGGAGATGTGATAACAGGAATGGGGATAAAGATATCTGATCCTTATGCTTCCGAAGAGCTGGCTAACGGAATTGACCGGGAGACCGACTATGATGCTATAAGCTGGATGGAGCAGAATGCAGAAATACTGACCCTTCTTGAGTCCTCGGAGAGTATGGTTTATATCTTTTATATTATCATCTTCGGCATATCGGGTTTTGGTGTAGCCAATGTCCTGATAATGATAGTTATGGAAAAGGTTGGTGAGATTGGAATGCTCATGGCAATGGGCACGTCCAGGCGGAGCATAATGCTGATATTTTTGCTGGAGGCAGGAATACTGGGTCTGGCCGGGGTTATAATCGGTTGTATACTGGGATATGCCGCTTCACTGGCAATTGCATCTATTACCATACCCATACCACCCGAGATGTATTGGGGGATGGACCATCTGCCTGTAGTGATAGAGTTCAAGAACTTCATCACAGCCAGTATCTTTGCTATGGTCATTAATATTATAGCCGGCGTATTTCCTGCCCGGCGTGCTTCAAAAATGGATCCGGTGGAGGCGATTTACAGTGTCTGATAAATATATAATCCAGATAAAGAACGTGACTAAAATATTCGGAGACGGAGTGGAGATAAAGGCCCTGGACGGAGTGGACCTGGATATTGTTAGGGGTGAGTTTTTGTCAATTATCGGTCCTTCCGGTTCTGGCAAAAGTACACTGCTAAACCAGATCGGTATTCTTGACACACCCACCAGCGGCACCATTCTGTTGAACGGGTTCGATGTCACGCAAATGTCTGATAAACAGCGCTCCCGGACAAGGAATAAGGAACTGGGCTTCATTTTCCAGTACCATCACCTGCTGCCCGATTTCAATGCTCTTGAAAATGTGATGATGCCGCTGCTTATTAGCGGTATTAAATCGTCACAGGCACGTGAGATCGCCCGCAAGATACTTGATGAAGTCGGGTTGGGCGATCGGATGAAACACAGGCCCAACCAGTTGTCAGGGGGCCAGAACCAGCGGGTCGCTATTGCACGGGCGCTGGCAAATAAACCCAGTATCGTTATCGGGGACGAGCCCACAGGGAACCTTGACTCAAAGGCCAGCGATAATATCTATGAACTGCTGCGCAAATTAAACCGCGAGCACAACCAGACCTTCATACTTGTGACCCATGACGAGAGTATGGCTGCCAAGACCGACCGGATCATCAGGCTGGTGGATGGTCGTGTTGCTGAGGATTCTGTTAATTCAGGTTAGGCAGACATATCACCCAAGTTTTTATCTGGTTTGTGCATAATTGAGTGTCAGATGCGGCGTAATGACAAGAAGGTGTGGATAAGGGATATGGCAGCGCAGCGTATGGTACGGCTGTTCGACCTGGCCGAGGTTTCCTTTGATGATGACCCTGGTTTAAGCAAAAGGTATGTTTCTTTAGCTCGCAGGATCGGTATGCGCCACAGGGTCAGGTTGCCACCCCATCTTAAGCGCAAGGTGTGCAAAAGATGCGGTGCCTATCTTGTCCCTGGTACAAGTTGCAGGG
>DUIM01000086.1:0-1211 GCA_013330355.1 Methanosarcinales archaeon | reverse complement strand
CGGGTGATTACCACGTGTCTGGAATGTGGTAACAGTTCACGAAGACCTTTCTGATACATATAAAAGATTATTGTATTTTTTTAGCTCATAGAGAATTCTCGCCTGAGTAGTTGCTCCAGTTCTTCGAAATTATTTTTGCCCTTCTTGTACTCCCCGAACAGGGTTGTACTCCCGGTCTGGTCCCTGGGTTTCAGGTTGTAGGCTGAGCTGGCGCCTGGTAGCTGCATTGTGGTGGCGATGAGGTGGTCGAGTTCGGCATTTGCGGTGGCGTCTAATGTTGATTGGTCTGGCATTCCTGATAGTCTTGCGGTATGGTTTAAATATGAAGGTTAGGGTATGGCTAATAAAGGAAGGTTAGGTTGAGAGTTAGTGTTAGATTTTGAAAATCTTGGTTAGTAATATTAATAATTTTGATTCGGACCATTTTATTGTTTTTAAATCATTTGAAATATCAATCCAAACCTGTTTTGCAATCTTACCAGTAACTCCTACAGCTTCAAATTTTAACACATATTTACCTCCTTCAAGGGGGAAATTCCAAATTTCGGAGCCATCTGGAAAATATTTTAAAATTTGGTGGATATTTTGATGAGATAGACAAATATTCTCGCCATCGATGATGGGACGAGCATGTTTTGGATAAGTTCTGTAATATCTAATCTCATTAATATTTGCTGTAAATAATCCTAAATTAGTTATAGTGTTGCGAACTTGTAATAAAGTAGGCATCACTTGACACTCAACTTTCTTAATATACAATGGAAATTTTATTGAATAGACATCGGATCTTACTTGGCCAGTACCTAGTTCCAAAAAATCTTTTTTCACAACAGTTTCCATATTTCCAGTATCATTGTTTGAATGAACTGGAACTATAAGGAAATTCATTAATTTCATTTCCGACCTTTGAAGAAAATTGGAATATACTAAAGCTGTGGTTAAGAAAACGATGATAAAAGATGCAAGAATTGATCCAGTGTGTATTATTTTATCTGATGCATTCTCAATAGTAAAATAACTCAAATACAATATGAATCCTAGTGTCAAGTCAACCCTATAATGTATCCAAATACGCTATCAATACACATTATAATCTGACACTTTGATGTTGACTTGACACTAAAATAAGTATTTCTATGAAGAAAATTAATCCAAAGTTTTTAGTAACTTGTCTAATATTTTCCAAATACTTTTTACTAAATTAGCATCTC
>DUIM01000179.1 GCA_013330355.1 Methanosarcinales archaeon | reverse complement strand
GCGCTTATTGTTATGGTTTGCATGGTTTACTAGTAAGACGGTGTAAGGTAAATAATTTTCTATAAACTATGCTATACAGCTTCACGGACGTCTATCTTTCCTGTCACGGCAGCCGATATGAGTGCGGTGCGGTTACTGCCACAACTTATGATTCTAGCAGCCCCACGGTCCTGACCCCATAGCCGGGACTCGGGGGTGTTTGGTGTGCTTGTTCGCTGTCCGGGTGGTGGTCTCGGGTGTCGATGGGTGCACTGCCGGGGATACTGCTAGCTGTTCTATATCGATTTGGAAAAACCTGATACTGCTGCTTTCCTGCACTTATACGGCTGATCGGCCTTGGTGTGGCAGATAAGATCAACCGACAGATATGCAAAGATATCTATCGTGACCCTGATATTGATTATCAGGAGTATCCCGATCCTGCCGATGCTATGCGGGCTACTGCGCAAGACCTGGCACATTAGATAGCCAAAGCTAATACCCACTGTGGAAGTAATTCCTATTAAGATCAGAGTTCACGTACAATATGGATATTGGCGAAAGGGATATAATGTTTTTTACCTGCATCGTCCCCTTCAAGCGGGAAGAATACAAGGTACTGTTCTTCATGTTTTACTTCAACGACCTGGGCTGATGTGGTCCAGCTGTCAAAGGTTGTTTGCCCATTCTCGTCGATATAACGCTTGGTTTCTATTGTATATTTCCTTTCAGACATGGCAATTATTTCACTCCATATAATTTGGATTCTCAATAATCAGATACAACGTATTGGATAATTAAAGTTGCTATAATTAAATGCATGATTTTATATATTGTGTCAAACTATTGAATTTGAATAATAAGCATATATCATAATTTATATAGAGGTACCAGCGTGGAGGAAAAACTTGACATATCCAGGATCGGTAGCATCATCGAGCTGGATCCTTACAAGATTGACGAAACCATTCAGCACGGTAACAGCACATTAGTTTCACCTATATTCTACAATAAAGGCGTTTACAGGGTAAGAAACAGCCAGAAAAAGCAACTTGAAGATTTTGCTATAAACGTGGACAAAATAGAAGCTGCCACTTACCAGGGCCTTGTGGAAGAGTTCGGGAAAGAATGTGTAGACCTCCACCTATGGGATGACGTCCCTGAAGGCTCAGTCATATTCTTTTATTCATTCAAACTGGAGAAAACCCTGGTCAAGCAGCATTCAAAGAATATGACAGAATATATGGAAGCTTGATATATCTCCATATGAAAACTTAATTCCATCTCTGAATGCGGGATCATATTTCACTATGACCCTGTACGGTTTCAAGCAACATTCCTTCCACTATAATAGGTAAATCTTTTTTAGCACTGTCGATAGCATTGGTGAGTTTCCATTCCTTCTCGGCATAGATCGTCAGTATGGGCTCGTCTTTCTTAACAGTCTCACCCTTCTTTTTATGGATCAGGACCCCTGCCCCTTTATCACTGGGCGCACCCGCCAGCCTGGCGATCTCAACAATGCGTTTATTATGGAACTCAACCACATATCCGTTAGCCGGGGCCACGATCTTTGCGGTTTTGTCCCCTACAGGAATATCACTTACAGCAACGTCAGGATTTCCGCCCTGAATCTCTATGATCTCGCGCAATTTCGCAAGAGCTTTACCTGATTTCAGGATGTCATAGGCCATGTTCCGCCCCTTACCCTTGCCGGTGGCACCGCCCATCTCAAGCATAAGACCTGCAAGACCCACACTTTTCTGGATAAGACTGTTCGGACCTTGCATAGTTTCCAGCACATTAAGAGCCTCCACTACCTCCAGTCCCGGGCCGACTGTCCTGCCTATCGGTGAAGCACCATAGGTCATGGCACATTCAACCCGCATTCCCAGCCTGGCTCCAAGGTCGATCATGCCCCTGGCCATGGCCCTGCCCTCTTCCACATTCAATATCTTGGTTCCGGCCCCGGTTGGAATATCTATTACAACACAATCAGCACCAACAGCACCTTTTTTTGACATGATACTGGCCAGCAGCTGGCAGCTCGGGTCAAGCGACAGCGGGTATTCCACCTTGATCAATTTGTCATCAGCAGGCGCTATATTGGTGGCACCGCCCCAGACAATGACACCACCTGCCTTTTCGGTCATAGACTTGATCTCATCGGCAGGGAATTCTACAGGAGCAAGTATTTCCATAAGATCAGCAGTACCTCCCGCACCTGTAATGGCCCGGCTGCTGGTCTTTGGTATCAGGAGCCCGGCAGCTGCTACTATAGGTACAATGAGCAGTGATATCTTGTTCCCTGGTACGCCCCCGATGCTGTGCTTGTCCATGATCGGATGTGTATCGAACTCGATCTTCTCACCAGTATCGATCATTGCCCTGGTCAGCCATTCAGTCTCCCGGGCAGGCAGGCAGTTCATATGAGTTGCTGTTATGAATGCAGCGATCTCAATATCACTGAGATTTTCTTTCACAATGTCACCAACCAGCTCGTAGATTTCTTCACGGCTGATCTTTTGTGCATTCATTATTTTCTTAATAGTTCCAATAGATGCAGGTTTTGTGGCAGGAGTGATCTCAATGGTACCGGTCCCGTCTATGTGTTCCATGACCTCGTGATATGCCCCCATAGTACCCTGGCTTATCATATCATCAGTAGTATCGACAATGGCAGTGAGATATCCGTGGTCCTTGAGCCTGACCCTGTCTCCTGCCATTACTCCCAGTTCCTTTGCGTCCTGGTTGTTTAATATAACCTTGTGTTTGCCTGCATTAATGTCAATTGATCGAACTGATAATTCCATATAGTCACCATTTTAGTAAATCAATGATTAATAATTAATAATAAAAACATTACTATCCTGGGATATATTAATCAATTGCAGCTTGAATTTCTGCGCCCAGTGAAGCCAATAAATGTTCCCGGACCGCATTCGCTTCGAAACTGGTCCTTTCCCTTGGTCTGGGCAGGTCGACATTGATCACTTCCTTTACCCTGCCGGGCCGGGCCGTGAACACAACCACCTTGTCTGCAAGGAATACGGCCTCATCTACACTGTGCGTAATGAACAGCACGGTTTTTTTCTTCTTCTCCCATATATTCAACAATTCATGCTGCAGTCTGTTCCTGGTCTGGGCATCCACTGCCCCGAAAGGTTCGTCCATTAGCAGCACATCAGGGTCGTTCACCATTGCACGGGCAATGGCCACACGCTGTTTCATGCCGCCGCTCAGTTCATGGGGGTAGCTATCAGCGAACTCTAACAGCCCTACAAGTTCCAGGAATTCTCTTGCGATCTTTTCCCTTTCACTTTTTGGTATTTTTTTCAATTCAAGACTAAATGTGATATTCTTCAGTACCGTCCTCCACGGGAACAATGAATATTCCTGGAACACCATTCCCCTGTCGGGCCCGGGTCCTGTTATAGGCTCTTTGTTCACTGTCAATGTCCCGCTGTCAGGTTTCTCAAGTCCTGCTATAATCCTTAACAGTGTGGTCTTCCCGCATCCTGACGGACCGATGAAGCAGACGAATTCCTTATCAGCCACATAAAGGTTTATATCTGATAGTGCAACGACCTCGTCGCCTTCCTCTGTATGGTATATTTTATTGAGGTTTTTTATCGAAAGCATAACACAATCCTTCTACACCACAACCCCTGTCTGCCATTTCAGCCACCATTCCTGTACGATATACCTGAAAAGCCTGTCTATCACCAATGCGATAAAGCCAAGCACAAGCATGTATGTCAGCACCAGGTCCATGTGGTGCAGGTCGTTCCAGTGCCATATCTTCCATCCAATACCGTATTTACTTACACCAAACATTTCTGCTGCCACCACACACATCCAGCCCACTCCCATGCCCACACGAACACCGGTTGCAATTGAAGGCAGGGCTGCAGGCAGGGCGATCCTGAAGATCAGGTCCCTGTTTTTGATACAACCCAGCACCATTCCCGATTCCACCAGGACCCTTGGCGTGTTCCTGAATCCTGTGTAGGTGTTCACAAGAATGGGGAACACCGCTCCCACAAAGATAACAAATCCTGCGGCATATTTTGTAAGCCCGAACCACAGGATGGCGAAAGGTATCCATGCCAGGGGCGGGATAGGCCGTATCATTTCGATTATCGGGTCAATTGCCTTATCAATGGTCTTGAACCATCCCATCATGATACCCAAGGGGATACCAACTGCAATGGCTACTCCCATCCCTATGGCAAAAAAGTTGAGACTCGTAATTATATCCCTGTACAGTTCGCCCCCACTGGCAAGTTCTAAAAAAGCAGCA
>DUIM01000100.1:4033-4180 GCA_013330355.1 Methanosarcinales archaeon | reverse complement strand
TTTTTATGATTAACCAATTTAGTTTGAATAGAACACAGATGGCTCGGATTAGACGGATTTTCACAGATTTATTTTCGTATCCGCGCATCCGTGTTCCATCACAATATTACTCTTAACCTATGACACATGTTGAAAATTTGGATGGAT
>DUIM01000100.1:0-3714 GCA_013330355.1 Methanosarcinales archaeon | reverse complement strand
AAATATTAATTTAACAAAGTCAAGTTAATTTTTCACTTTTTTTCTTGTACCTGATGGATATGAGCCGATAATCTTCACCCAATCAACTATTTTTTCGATATTGTTCAGTGCCACACTAATATCCCTGTCAGACCTGTGTCCTTCCATATCTATGTAAAATAAATAATCACCCAATCCCATCTTTGAAGGTCTGGATTCAATTTTAGTCAGATTGATGTTACGACTGGCAAATTCACCAAGTAGATCGTATAATGCACCCGGTCTGTCATGGGCCAGGTGAATGATGATGGACGTTTTATCATGCCCGGTAGGTTCAGGAATATTGTTCCCTAAAACTGCGAATCTGGTATAATTCTTTTTATAGTCCTGGATGTCATCTGCCAGTATATCGAGACCGTATTTCTGTGCAGATTCCCTTGATGCTATGGCAGCCATTCCAGGAAATTCAGAAGTGAGTTTTGCAGCATGTGATGTGCTGCCTGTTGTCTGTATCTTAACATCCCTGAAATGTTCACGTATGAATTTACGGCACTGGGCCAGTCCCTGGGAATGGGACATGATGACCGTTATATCTTCCAGGTGCCCCTTAGACAGGAGGCAGTGCCTGATTGGGACAATAACCTCGCCAATAATGTAGATATCATACTCTTTCAGTGCATCCATAGTAATTCCGATAGACCCTTCCAATGAATTTTCAATAGGGACTACACCGCAGTCAACCTCCTGGCTGAGCACAGATCCGATAACATCTTCCAGGTCATCAAAGAACATGAGCCCCGCTTCCGGATTAAGCAGCTTGGCAGCTTTTTCAGAATACGTTCCTTCCGGACCCAGCAAACCGATAATCATACCCTTTACAAGCGAGTGAATTATCATATAGTTATTGCAGATTTGATAATTCTATCCAAATGCTAAAAAATTCGAAAAACATATATATAATTATTTTATATTATATTATATTATATTCTCATTGAGAGGATAAGTGGAAAATTAATAATAAAAGTGGTGTTAAATATGGACGAAATGGAGAAGAAAATAATACTTAAGAGAAATCCTGTGGGGATAGCTGGAGGAGCAATACTTATAATTTCTGCATTCTTGGCATGGATAGAGATTCCTATTTTAGGTGGAGGAAACCTGATGGACATAACTAGGTTAATTACAGGATTATCCGAGTT
The DNA here is from genome assembly GCA_013330355.1 of Methanosarcinales archaeon. Lineage (GTDB taxonomy): Archaea > Halobacteriota > Methanosarcinia > Methanosarcinales > Methanocomedenaceae > Methanocomedens_A > Methanocomedens_A sp7939u. The sequence continues at coordinate 2,536 of DUIM01000100.1, read as the reverse complement.
TGGAGGGGCAGAAGGAACATTATATTCTTTAGTTTTCATCGCCATTCTGGTTTTAGTTCTGGGAGGAGGTATAGTAGCTTTATTTAAACACGAAGTTGGTGGAGGCATGGCTATACTAGGTCTGATAATTTTTACAATTATTGCTTTACTATTGCAGTCTGAATTGAACAAAAGTCTGGGATATTTATTTTCAGTCAATATATTTTCCTTAATAGGCATTGGATACTACATTGCTTGGGTGGGAGCAATTGTTTCGATCTTTTCTAAAACGATAGAAAAAAAGTTAATAGGTTGACTGAAAGAGAGAAAAAAATGAATAGCGAGGGCAGTGGCATATATTTTGAGGAGAAGGAAATGAAATATACACCAAGGATGCCCTCGGATTTAAGTTGTGCCATTTGGCCAGTACTCCTATTTATCTGAGCCTCTGGCAAAATGGATGTAACTGCTTTAAAATGCCAATAAACACCTAGGAAGGGTCAGTTTGTATCCATTTCAAATTAGAGGGTAACTGGAACTATTTTCAATCGAAAACATGCTAAGGCAATTGATTTATATAATTCGAATATGTGTTTTACCCTGCTTTTTAAAGTGGATACCTGTAAAGTAGCTTATTGACCAGGTCTTTGGTTAGGTTGACCAATTAACTTCATATAAGGGTAATCTAGGCGTTCGGACATGATATACCCGGAGTGCATAAAGTACGGTGAAGATGTGGTAGCTATACTTTTAGAGACTGGGACCAATACGCAAAAATAAAAAGATATACATGCAATACATGTAATATGCAATATCCACCAATTCATATTCAGATTGAACAGTATCGAGTGACTACATAATGAAACTTGAAAATACATTAATGATGATACCTGGGCCGGTACCCATAGCACCCAGGGTACAAAGAGCCATGGGCAGACCTATGTTCGGCCATCGGGGCGAGGAATTCGGCGCAATATATGACGAATGCCGGGAAATACTGGCCGAATTGTTCCGGACCAGGAACGAAGTATTCGTAATATCAGGTTCAGGCACTGCCAGTATGGAGGCCGCCATAGGGAACGTGATAGGGAATGACGACACAATAATCACTATCGAGAACGGTAAATTCGGTGAGCGGTTGTGTGATATCGGGGAACGCTATGGCAATGCGGTAAAATTGCAATATGACTGGGGTACGCCCATTAACCTGCAGGCCGTTGAAGCGGCACTTGAAAAAGGGGCTAAGGCCGTGGCAATGGTACATAACGAGACCAGTGCGGCCATCAAGAACCCGGTAGAAGAAGTAGCTAAACTGGCACACAAACACGGTGCCCTGTTCATTATGGATGCTATTACTACAGTCGGGGGTGATACGGTAGAGGTTGACAAATGGGGTGTGGATCTGGCATTTATGGGTTCCCAGAAATGTATTGCTGCTCCTCCGGGACTGTCTGCCATTACGGTCAGTGATGCTGCCTGGGATGCCATAGTGGATAAACCGCCATATTATCTTGACCTGAAAGCATACCGTAAATCAGGCTCTAATTCACCCACCCAGACACCATACACACCGGGTGTGCCGTTAATATCTGCCATGTGCGAGGCCCTGAGGATTGTAAAGGAAGAGGGAATGCAGCAGCGTAAACACAGGCATGCACAGGGTGCAGCAGCCGTACGTGCAGCCGCTGGTGCGCTGGGTATTGAACTGTTCCCGAAGATCGACAAGTATCACAGTTATTCCAATACTGTTACTGCCATGAACATTCCCGGGGGTATAACTGATAAAGAACTTCGCGGCGGGATGCTGGATATGGGTATCCAGATATCTGGCGGGCAGTCACACCTGAAGGGTAAGATATTCAGGATAGGCAGTATGGGCAATTTCACTGCCACTGATATGGTCACCACCATTTCTGCACTGGAACTGGTACTGGCAAAGCACGGGCTGGTTGACAGAATTGGCACAGGCGTGGAAGCAGCAAGCAGGGAACTGGATAAGATATAAAGACAATAGCAGTAAAGAAATAGTTAAAGCAGCAGTTAAATTATCAGTTCGAGGAAAACATGGTCACGGTAGGTATTGCAGATACTACATTTGCCAGATATGATATGGGGGGTGCAGCCATTGATGAGCTGCGCAACAATGCATCTGTGAAGATCGAGCGTTATACTGTACCCGGAATCAAGGACCTGCCCGTGGCGTGTAAGAAGTTGATCGAGGAACTGGGCTGCAATATTGTCATGGCGCTGGGTATGCCCGGTGCGGATCCAAAGGACAAAATATGCGCACACGAGGCTTCCCAGGGTATCATCCAGGCACAGTTGATGACAAATACCCATATTATCGAGGTGTTTGTGCATGAGGACGAGGCGCAGGATGACAAAACCCTTGCATGGTTGATGGAACAGCGCTCACGGGAGCATGCCCTGAATGTTGTAAAATTGCTGTTTAGCAAGCGGGACCTGGAACGTGAGGCAGGTACCGGGCAGAGGCAGGGTTATGAGGATGCAGGCCAGGTGGGTCTGTAGAACATATTTAAATTTATAGTATAATATC
>DUIM01000153.1 GCA_013330355.1 Methanosarcinales archaeon | reverse complement strand
CTCCTTGGGTTGCCCTTCAGGTAACCAGGGGCACTATCCGAACTTCCATCTATTACAGCCTCTGCGATCTCTGATGCGGTTTTTTCACTATTCATATCATTATCACCTATCTGGAATTTGTCACCATTAATAACACATTAAGATAAATCAATCTAATACCATTACAATAAACCCGAGTGAACATCAATGTTTACTTTCGTAGTATTAATAAGGGAGTAGTTCAAATACATTATTCCGGTAGAAATGGAACGACGCAATATTACGCTTGAAAAGAAGCATCTGGATATTCTATCTTCCCTCCTTGAAAAGAACGAGGGGAACATAAGTGCAAGCATCAGGGAGATCATCGAGTTTGCAGACCTGATGATCAAAAGCCATGGCAGCCTTGAGAACGCCATCGATGATGCAGTATCAAGTGAGAAAATAGAGAACCAGAGAGTTTTAGTGGACAAACTTGTCTGGCAGTGGTTACTTGGGAATAGCCAGGGGATACTTCCGGAAAAAGGCATTGTTAAGGGGCTTTTTGAGCCTGTGCCATACCCATATATTGATAATCTCGTAGAGCAGGTCAATGACCTGTGTATCAGGCTGGGGTGGAGGACAAAAACAAGGTTGGAGCCATCTTCAACATATATACTTTCAGGCGGGAGCAAGGGGCAGCGTGCACTCATCCTGAAATTGATCTGCCTGTTCATAGCGGATTATAATATCGGTATTGAACACATTTCCAACCGGTACTCTGAGACCAGCATCAGTTTCATTGAAAGAAATAATAATAGTGAGGCTTACAAGGACTGCCTGGTACATCTTGGTGATCTTGGTACTCCCATCGAAGAGATCCGGTCAAAACCAGGATTCTGGAAAACCCTGATCAACACCCATATTAATACTAACTACCAGATGGTGACAATCCACAGGAAGAATTACGAGAGGCTGATGTTAGGCCAGGCGAGTGATGATACTGACCTGTTCCTGATCTATACCGGACTGCCCAGGCGGGACATTAACCTGCAGGCACTCCTGCCAATGATAAAATCCGTATTTGAGACCTCAAGGATTGTTGACAGGATAGATATTGACCAGGACCAGCTCACGATATTCCATTCATACTCAAATAAGGAGGTCATCGAATCCATAACCGAAACACTGGTGAACATACTGAAAATGAATGGTTATCATTATGAACCTGTTGAAGTCTCAAGTTTAATAGTCCTGCAGCACAAGCGGGAGATTGAAGGAAGAATTTCTGAACTGGTGGACAGCCTTATGAGTTCAAGAGGCGGTTTTAGCAATGAACTGATGGCCTTTTTAATTTTCCTTGACGGAATAAAGGATAAAAAGGAGATATATACTACAGTTGAAAAACTGGGACTACGAATGGGTGAACAGATAATTAAGGAATATGAAAGGGAATTTAATATTGATGACTGGGATCTGGAAACGTTTAAAACGGCATTCTCTGATATTGATTTAAAACTTGGACGTGAATCTGACCTGGAATTGATCGACCCTAACGTGATGCATTATGTGGTCACCAAATGTCAGTTCGTTCACCCTCATGGAAAATTCAATATTCACCTATGTAATATTACTCACGGTTTGCTGAAAGGTGCCACTGACTACGTATTCAAGGGCGATGCAGTAATAAAATCCAAAAAGACGATCGGGAGAGGGGATGATCTTTGTGAGTTTTACATTGTACTCCAGACAAAATTAACTATGCCTTCCAGCAGATCATATGACCTGTAAAATGTAATTGCAGATAAGCCGCAGCTAATTACTAATTTTGTATCAAATCAATATATACAATATCTGTATTCAGTCAATACAGACAATAATCCATATCCAATCAATACTCAAATCACTCTATTTGATCACATCAACCAGGGCCACTCTCTCCAGCACCAGCTCAGGCATCTTGCTCTCACCTACGGCATCCAGCTCATCACGAGTTATATTAAAGAATTCCATAAAACTGTCCTGCTTGGCTTTTGAATATTCCATTACTGCAGGGTCAATGGTATCCAGCACTTCATTTACTTTATTAATAGCCCCCTCCACCCCGTTGTTACCAGCCACCACCACAGCAACACGGTTATCCCCTGTTTTTACACCCATACCCAGTGCCCGCCCTATCTGGAGGTTACCGGAGGCATACAGCATTATCTCCATTCCAAGGTTATTTGCAGTGTTCCTGCCCGATCCAAACGACCTTATAGCCTTACCTGCTGCAAACATCAAGTGCCTGCTGCCTGATACCAAGTCAGCGTTCAATGCCTGCACCGTTACATTGTGGGTGCTTTCGATGTCTGACAGTTGTTTGAGAAATATGTCCAGGTCTGTGATATTGACTGACCCGCCTATTATCCAGATATTCATTATGTAGATACTAACCTTTGAAATAAAAAGAATATCGGTGTAATACAAAAGAGTATTAAGCCATAATGTCCCTTCTGGAGAAGGTGAAGATATGCCTAAAAGAGAGGACATCCACAAAGTACTAATTATAGGGTCCGGCCCGATCGTCATCGGCCAGGCCGCTGAATTTGACTATTCAGGCACCCAGGCCTGTAAAGCACTGCGCCAGCTTGGGTTTAAGATCGTGCTCGTTAATTCCAATCCTGCCACTATAATGACCGATCCCAACATGGCTGATATTACTTATATCGAGCCGCTGAACATTGAAACCCTGGAGAAGATCATAGACAAGGAGCGCCCTGATGCCCTGCTGCCCAATCTGGGCGGGCAAAAAGGGCTGAACCTGTCCTTTGAACTTCATGAAGAAGGCATCCTTGAAAAATACGGCGTTGAACTCATAGGAGTGCAGGCCGACGCCATCAGGCGTGGCGAGGACCGTACTATTTTCAAGGAGACCATGGACAGTATTGGTGTGGAGACAGCCCGTAGTGAGACCACCTTCAGCATAGAAGAAGCTGAAAAGATAGCGAAAGATATCGGCTATCCCGTGGTCATCCGGCCTGCTTACACCATGGGCGGGACAGGCGGGGGGTTCGCCTATAACGTGGATGAACTGCGTACTATTGCCGCCAGGGGCATATCGGCCAGCCTGATCGGGCAGATACTTGTGGAGGAATCTGTACTGGGCTGGGAGGAACTGGAACTTGAAGTTGTAAGGGATGCAAAAGGTAACAAGATAACTGTCTGTTTCATAGAGAACATCGATGCCATGGGCGTGCATACAGGCGACAGCTTCTGCTCTGCACCCATGCTCACCATCGATGAAGCATTACAGAAGCGGCTGCAGGACTATTCGTACCGTATTGTGGATGCGATCGGAGTGACAGGGGGCACCAATGTCCAGTTCGCCCATGACCCCGAGACCGGCCGCATAGTCGTAATTGAGATCAATCCACGTACTTCACGCTCATCTGCCCTGGCTTCCAAAGCCACAGGGTTCCCGATTGCACTGGTGTCTGCAAAACTGGCAGGCGGCCTGTTGCTGGAAGATATTCCATACTGGCGCGACGGCACACTGGACAGGTACACACCGTCCGGTGAATATGTAGTTATAAAGTTTGCACGCTGGGCCTTCGAGAAATTCCCAGGCTCCATTGACCAGCTTGGTACACAGATGCGTGCTGTTGGCGAGGCCATGAGCATTGGCAAGAATTACAAAGAAGCATTCCAGAAAGCCATCCGCTCCCTTGAGACCGGGCGGTACGGCCTGGGATTTGCCAAAAACTTCAACGAATTATCGTTGGATGAGCTGCAAAAACTACTGGTAGAGCCTTCATCCGAACGTCAGTTCATCATTTACGAAGCCCTGCGAAAAGGGATGACTGTGGATGAATTGTTCAGAATAACGCATATCAAGCACTGGTTCTTAGAGCAAATGAAGGAATTAGTAGAACTGGAAGAACAGGTCCTGAAGTACAAAGGCAGTAAGCTGCCGGATGACCTGCTCATACAGGCCAAGAAAGATGGTTTCTCTGACAAGTACCTGGGCCGGATACTGGGTGTACCAGAACAACAGATACGTGAGCAGCGTTTATCCCTCGGCCTGCACCAGGCATGGAACATCGTGCCCGTGAGCGGAGCAGAGGATGCAGCCTACTATTACTCTACTTACAATGCCAACGATGAGGTACCTGTATCTGACAGAAAGAAGATTATGATTATCGGCGGCGGGCCCAATCGAATAGGACAGGGTATCGAGTTTGACTATACCTGCGTACACGCCGCTTTCACACTGCGCGAACTTGGTTTTGAATCCATTATGGTTAACTGCAACCCTGAAACAGTGTCTACTGACTATGACACTTCAGATAAGCTGTACTTTGAACCTGTTACCGTAGAGGATGTACTGAGCATCTATGACAAGGAAAAACCAGTCGGGGCAATCGTGCAGTTTGGCGGACAGACACCATTGAACATTGCTGCAGAACTTGAAGCGTCAGGCGTGAACATCCTGGGAACGTCGGTCAGGAGCATTGACCTGGCAGAGGATCGTGAGCGGTTTGCAGACATTATCAGGAACCTGGAGATACCAATGCCGGAACCCGGTACTGCAACAACACTGGAAGAAGCAATGGATGTTGCAGGGCGAATAGGCTATCCACTGATCGTTCGGCCCTCATATGTGCTTGGAGGGCGGGGTATGGAGATCGTATATGACGATGAAATGCTTGAAAAATACGTTGCCGGAGCTATCGAGATAACACCAGATACGCCCATGCTCATTGATAAGTTCCTTGAGGATGCGCTGGAATGTGAAGTGGATGCAATATC
>DUIM01000176.1 GCA_013330355.1 Methanosarcinales archaeon | reverse complement strand
ACCAGCTGCTCGTCAGTAGTTTCCTCCACCAGTACCACACCACAGCCTCCGCTTTCAAAAGCAAAACTTATGTGAAATATAATATACAAATATACAAATTTATTTAACTAAAATGATGAAATATATTCCACCATTGAATCGAAAATCTTTTTACCGTCCTTAGAACCGAGAATAAATTCAGATGCCCGCTCAGGATGAGGCATCATCCCAAGTATGTTACCCTGCCCATTAAGGATTCCCGCAATGTTCTCACTGGACCCGTTCGGGTTAGCCTCACTCGTAGCATTACCCTGCTCATCCACATACCGAAATGCGACCCTGTCCTGTGAGTTAAGTTCGGACAAGGTGTGCTCTTGTGCAAAATAATTGCCTTCCATGTGTGCAATCGGTATCCTGACGACCTGGCCTTTTTTAAAAGAATTTGTGAACGGGGATGTATTATTATCCACCCTCAGGTTGACCCGATCGCACCTGAACTTCGGGTAGCTATTGGTCATAAGTGCACCAGGCAACAGTCCCGATTCCACCAGTATCTGGAACCCGTTACATATACCCACTACAGGCAGTCCCCTATCCGCCATCTTCCTGACAGAATTCATTATGGGTGCCCTGGCAGCTATAGCGCCTGCCCGCAGGTAATCGCCGTATGAGAATCCCCCGGGTACTACCACACCATCATATCCTTCCAGTTCATCCTTGTACCAGACAATATCGGCATCCACGCCCACAACCTCGGTGAGCACATACTGCACATCATAATCGCAGTTGCTGCCGCCGAACTGGAGTACAGCTATCTTCATCCTGATTCCTCTATTTCGATGTCAAAATTATGTATCACAGGATTTGCCAGCAACCGCCTGCACATCTCAGCCACCAGGGATTCTGCCGCATCCCTGGAAGGTGCATCAAGTTCGAGAACGAACCGTTTTTGCATTTCCAGCGAATCAGTTGGAAATCCCAGGTGTTCAAGTGCCTTCTGGATAGTAGTGGCTTCGGGATCAAGCATCCCGCTTTTTAGCCCGATGGTAACTTCGGCATGGTATTGCATTTTGTAGACCTCAAAATCTGATCACCTGTGATTGGAGCAGAATGATAATTACTTTTTCGGTATTTCTTTACATACTCTTTGGTGCATGTAAGCCCAGAGTTTTAAGCACAATTGATAACACATTCCTTGCACAGTCCACCAGTACCAGCCTTGAGTCCCGTAGGGAAACTTCGGCATTTAGCACAGGTACGTACCTGTAGAACTGGTTGAATGAATCGGCCACTTCCCTGGCATAGGTGGCAAGGTGATGGGGTTTCAGATCCGCAGCTGCCGTATCGATAACTGCACCAAGGCGGGCCAGTTTTTTTATCAGTTCGATTTCCTGGTCTTCCACCAGTACGGATATATCATGTTCCAGGTCTGCCAGCCTTACACCTGATTCTTCTGCATTGGCCAGTATACTGCATGCCCTGGCATGGCTGTACTGGATGAACGGGGCACCCTGTTTCTCAAAATCCAATGCCTCACGCCAGTCAAAAACCGTGGATTTTTCCGGAGACACCTTGACTACGTCATACCTGATTGCCCCCAGACCCACGAAGTTCGCTACTTCCTGTTTGAAATCATCAGATGTGTCGGGCCTGCGTTTTTCCACTTCCAGCAGTGCCTGGGTTTTTATCTGGTCCAGCAGTTCATCGGTACTGATGAACTTACCCCGCCTGGTGCTCATACTGCCTTCGGGCAGGGATACGAACTCGAAGATTACGATCTCAGGTTCGTTCTCACCAAGTGCATTCAATACTGCCTTCAGCTGACCGGATATCAGTTTATGGTCCGCTCCCAGCACATCTATCATCCTGTCGCATTGTCCGGCCTTCCACAGGTGGTATGCCAGGTCCCTGGTTGTGTACAGGGATGTCCCGTCACTGCGCTGTATCACCAGTTTTTTCTCAAAACCATAGTCAGACAGATCGACCATCAGGGCACCATCATCGACAACGGTCCTTCCCGTATCCTTTATTCGGTTCACCGTGGTGCTTACGTCACTGTTGCGGACATAGGTGGATTCCCAGGCAAATGAATCATGGTGGATATTCATGCGCCCCATAGTCTGTTTGATACCTTCCATGGCCAGGTCAACGGCATGTTTGAAGCGCTCTGCCACGTCCGGGTCACCGTGTTCGATGCGCTGAATCAGTTCATCGATCTCGGCCTTCTTATCTGGTTCGTCGTTCAACACCCTGTTTGCTTGGATATAAATGTCTGCGATGGCATGGTCTGACTTTTTTGTAGTATCAAAATCAAAATGTTCCAGCGCCCATGAGACAATTGCTATCTGCCTGCCCATGTCATTGATGTAGTACTGGGTCTCCACCTCATACCCTGCTTTTTCCAGGATGCGTCCAAGAGTATCCCCGATAATGGAATTGCGGATATGTCCCACGTGCAGGGGGCCGTTGGGATTGGCTGAGGTGTGCTCCAGAATGACTTTGCCGCGCCCGCTCTGGCTGCCGTAATCGTGTCCCTGTGCTCGTATGGCAGACACGGTCCGGTCCAGGAAGGTCTGGTTAATAAAAAAATTGAGATACGGCCCCTTTGTTTCAACTCTGTCGATCAGTCCGTTTTCAGGTACATTGATGGATGCAGCCAGCATTGATGCTATGTCTGACGGGCTTTTCCTGCATACCGGGGCCAGCCTGAACGCCATCGATGAGGCAATATCAGCATGGACCGATTCCTCAAGGCTAAGGTCTGTTACTTCCAGACCGTTTGCTTCAAGGGCAAAGGTCAGTGCCTGGGAAACCTGTGATTTAAATTGTAAGAACATGGTCATCAGCATCCTGGAATTTAAGGGGGTGTAGATAGATGGCTATCTACATAATTGTTTCTTTGTGATGACCTATCTATAGCTATGGCGTCAATCCAGCATCTTTTTTTATTACATCTAAATCACTCATGAATTGCCTTTATTGCCCCTTATTTTGAGTCAAACGTTACGACAGCACACCCAACCGCAGCAGAGCTGCGGGGTATAATTATTAATATCAAGGTATCCTGGCAAATGTAACATAGCCTGAATGTCCAACCCTGATCGTAGACGGGCGCGTCCCTCTTTCGCTAAAGGATATTTCACGCTGGGTACATTCAAAAGTGACCACCTCTTCAAGTTCGATCATACTGATAGCCTGGCGCACATCCTTTGCCTGTTCCATGAAAGGTGAGAACACCACGAAAAACCCCCCCGGGTTCAACACATCAGGCACAAACGGCACAACTTCGGATGCATGGTGCAGATCAAGGGTGACCACATCAAAGGTCTCATCAATTGAATTAATTTCCTGCAGTATATCCCCATATCGCACCTCCACATTATCAAGACCCGCAAGGGCGATATTAGACCTGGCCACATCAAG
>DUIM01000121.1 GCA_013330355.1 Methanosarcinales archaeon | reverse complement strand
TACTAAAACCTGATGGAACTTTTTTTATAGTGGAGCCGGCTTTCCATGTTTCAAAGAAGTCATTTGAAGAAACTGTGAACCGGGCAGAAGCCATAGGATTTAGTCAGGTAAAAAGACCAGGGATGATTTTAAGCAGGGCAGTGGTTTTAAAAAAATAAATATAAAATCACCGAACCCATCACAATAATAATTTCAGGCAGTAATATTATGGAAATAAAAATAGTGATAATACAGATATTCTGCATATTATTGATTCTTCCTGGAACCGGTTGTATCGGAGAAGATTATCCACAAGAACTTGAAATTACACGTACTACCAGATCCATACACAACACCGAAAATACAAATAACACAGAATATACACCAGAACCACAATATTCACTGGAAATGCAACAACTAATTGATTTCTTAAAAGTGGATAAAGTAAATAACGAGAGTTTTAACAATGATCCATACAGGAGTCTTGATTACTATACATGCAGCGGCTTTTCAAGAGACCTGGCTCAAAACGCAAAAGAATACGACATTGATATGGGAGCAATATCAATTAGAGATACGATGGGAGTAGGAATAGGAACACGATACTATCACGCAATGAACTATTGTATTATAGATGAAAAATTTATTCTGGTAGAACCACAGACAGATGAAATATACACATTACAAGATATAAAACAATCCCCTGATTATGAAGGTTACAAATATATTTCAATATATCAAAATGCTCAAATGATGTCAAATTATGGCAAAGGAAGAGAAACAGTTGACATAGACCTATATGGCGGTTACAATGAAAGTGATATAATCAAAAAGTTTCCACCCATATCACAATAAGTTTATTGATTGTTATTCAGCAAAATACAATTCATATTTGCGCATATGCTGTATATCTACACAAATCTGCGGTTAAATTTACCAACTTATTTCCTGGCAGTCCATGGGTTCAATAAATCTTATCTACTGGCTGGGATAAAACATCTATTATGCCAGATGAGAATAAGCCAGTGGATGACAGGCACGATAAGCTCAGGCAGAGGCGCAGGGAGTTCGAACAGGCGTGCTGCGATTATATGGATGAGTTCGGGTTCGAGTGGGTGGAGGAGTTCACGCTGAATGGGGCTTGATGCTTGGGTTGTGAAATAAAAGCTGTGCGGGTCGGTTACAATTTGTGCGGATTATACCGGTTACTACAGATGATAGATTTTCATGCCATTACCCAGTCAACTCCCGCAGCCTGGCATCTGTCAGCGGCTTAGGGTCACAGGCCGAGTCGCGCTCCATGATGCTACGGGCAAGTTTGCGGTATACTTTGGCGATATCACTATCCGGCTCTTTTTCGATAACAGAGAACCCTGCCCGCTCACAGGTCTGGACAATAGGATCCTTCGGGATGAAGGCCAGTAGATCGCTGCCCAGTTCCCTTGCAAAGGCACTCACAATAGCCTCCTCGTTATCTGCATTGCGACTGTTGCAGATCACACCGTTTAAGTGGTTGCCCAGCCTGGCAAAACCCTTGCAGATATTATTGGCCGCATACAGTGGCATGTATTCTCCGGAAGTGAGCACATATGTATCATTCACCAGCCCCTTGCGGATCGGTGCTGCAAACCCGCCGCACACAATATCCCCTGGCACGTCATAGATGATCAGGTCACAGTCCTGCATAACAGTGGAAATCTTCTGCAGCATCTTGATGGCCACGATTATGCCCCTGCCTGCACAGCCGATACCTGGCTCGGGACCACCCACTTCCACACACCTGACACCTTTGTAACCCTCAAATACCACATCCTTTTCAGTGATCTCAACACGCTGCTGCATCAGTTCCATAACTGTGGGGATGCGATGTCCCCCGAGCAGTGTGATGGACGAATCGCTCTTCGGGTCGCAGCCTATGATGGTGACACTATATCCCTCATCTGCACATGCCGCAGCCACATTGGATGCTGTACTGCTCTTCCCGATACCGCCTTTACCGTAAATGGCAATCTGTTTCACTTACATTTCCTCCCGTGCCAGTTCACGTAAGGTAGCCCCGAACTCGGATTCCACAATATTACTGACGCCCAGGGTCTTTGGGTGCAGGTCGATCTCCACCATCACATGGTCATGCCCCATTTCCTTGAGTGGCAGTACCTGCCTGGGCCCGTTGGTTACAGAGAAGATCTCCATTCCCTCAAGATTATCCATGGGTATGGCATGGGGTACGCCCGTTATCACGGCAAAATCAAATCCAGGGTATTTTTCGGCAATCAGTTTGCTGACAGTTTCCCCGGTTACCGGGTATTCATCCAGCCCGCCAATGATCTCATGCACTTCCACACCCATACCTCTCAGGTCGCGGGCAATGTTGCGGGCATGGGCCCTGACCCTGTCCAGTCCCAGGGTATCATCCAGGTTGGCCATATTGACTATCACAGAATCCGAGCCCAGGTCTTTTGCCACCTGGTTCACTGCTGCATTGATATCTGCGAACATATACCCGGTCTCCTTCTTGGCATTCAGGATGGTGATGCACTTCTTGTCCTCCTTTAATAATTGTATGATGCGCTTTGCCACAGCATATTTGGTATCGCCGCGGCTGGGTTCAAGGTATTCCTTGCTGGCTGCACCGTGGCGTTTCTCTACTTCGGTGGCCTCATTCAGGAGTACTTTCTGCCGTTCGAACTCTTCCTCGCTGAGAATCCCTGCAGCCAGTGCCGATTCCAGTGCAATGATCACGCCTTTGGTATTCTCACGGTACCCGGCGTGCACTTCCACTTCTATCACAGGGACATCGGGATTTACTTCCAAAACTGCCTCATGCAGTTCTTCGCCTATGATCATACTGGCGCAGGTACCTACAATGCCTATACTTTCCGGGTTGAACATCTCGATAACCTTCTTGAGTATATTTACCAGTTCATCATGGCCGCCGAACACGAAACCTGACTCGTCCAGTGCAGTGGTGACCACACGCAGGCCGTCCTCTTCAAGTAGCCTGGCATGTTTGAAACTACACCCTGCCGGGCCGTGCAGTATTACCACGTCCACGTCAAGGTCGCGCAGGGTATACATTGCTGCCACAATGGAACTGGGTCTGGGGTGCATGATCAAGGGTTCAAGGGGTTTGGGTGCCGGACTCATTATTTTATTATCCTCCTGTTTATCTGAAACATTTTATACATGAAATTATAATATCATTTTCTTTTGTCAGCGACTCTGCCATCTCGATTGCGCGATCAAGGCTGTTGGCATGGTGTATGTTATTCCCGCTTATACCTTCCATTCTCTCGCCTACCAGGATAATATCATCCACCTCACTGCCGTGTTCAATTGTAAAGGTACTGACATCTTCAGGGTCAAGCCCTTCGCATACCTGCTTTGCCTCTTCGCCAAGTGCAAGTACAAGCCTGTTGCCGGTTTTTGCAATGTTTTTGGCATATTCCAGTGCATCCCCCACTGAGTTGATATTCATGCCGGAATTGGAGTTATCCACCATTTTCCGGCCTGCCCGCTCCACCTGCCTCATCCTGCCGTGTACTCCCTGGAAATCTAGCAGTGTAGATTCGATATTCCCTGGTCCCACATCCAGTATACAGGCGGCTGCGGCCGCACAGACCATAGCTGTGGAATAGGACGAAGGGTCATAACCTGAACCTGGCATGAACCTGATGGTTTTGCCATTCAGGGATTCACAATTGATCGTACGGATCCCAGTGGGCGTTTCGTTCATATACACGTCGCCCTTCCCTGAAGTATCACTGAAGGTGACAATTTTCACATCATCAGGTGGATATATCTGCCCGACAGACGTGTTTACAAGCAGAGTACTGCCGTGTTTTGCATAGTCTACCATCTGCATCTTGGCCCTGGTGGATGTACTTACGCCGCCAGCTATAGTGTACTCGTTATCCAGGCTGGTAATGATACCTAATCCAGCTGCTCCGGTGCCGCCAAGGGATACTTCGAATATGTACAGGTCGGGCTTGATATCAGCGGTATGTTCCAGTGCCTCAAGAATGCTGCCCGGTGCGATGCTGAGGCCGTGATGTACCTTTATGGGTACACCCTTTTGCCAGTGCTCCACTCCGCGGGTGGTATGGGAAAGGACCGACATGCTGCGGGATGCCATATCAGCCAGTAGTGTGGCAGTACTTGTCTTGGCGAGCGTACCTGTTATTTCTACAATTCTTCCCCCCAGGCTCCTGCCCGGGGTGCCTGATATGAGTTCACCTACTGCCCTGTGATGAGTGATCACGGCACAGCCAGCACACTCGGCACTGTCGCCACTGTTCGGCATGAGGGCAGGGTTCAGGTGTACCGGTGCAACTATCAGGTCGATATCAGTGTTTATTTTATCATCAATCTTTATGCCGTCCTTTTCAAGCCCTGACAGTATATCACTGCCTACGGTACCATATATGTCAATACCGGTAACGCTTCGCGCTTGTCTGGCGATGTGTTGTGCCAGTGGGATGCCGCCATGTGTCAGGTCTATGACAGCCACATCTTTATTTTCGAACAGCATATGCGACTTTTATTCCATTGCTTCCATTGCTCTCTTATATGCCAGGTCAGCTATCAGCTGGTCAGCACCCAGTGGCTCGGAATAGAACAGGGTCACATCGTTGCCGTTAAGCTGGATTGTCGTGCTACGGTTCTCCCTGCTGACACCCAGTATCTGTGGGATATCCTCGGTGGTATGCACGCCGTGTGCTAAAAATATAGGTACGGCCACTATGGTGGTCACTCCCGTACCTTCAAAGGCTTTTATTCCCTCATCCATTGTGGGGTCGTCCATGTTCATAAATCCTATCCTGACCACTGTATTTTCGTATTTCTCAGCTATAAGGTCAGCAACCCCGGATATAACATCTTTATTGTACGGTAGTCTGCTTCCGTGACCAAGTGCCAGTATTCCAATTTTTTCTGTCATGAATTTCATCTCAGTTCAGCTAAATAGTATAACAGTAATACTATTTCTGTAAAAAGTGTTACTGTAAGTGGTCTATTTTAATACTTATTTAATATAATGGTTTTGCACAATAAATCACAATACAAAAATATAAATAATGAAAAAACAATTACTGTTTTACTGATCATTTTACAAAAGGTAGGAATATGGAAGATTACATAAGAGTATCAGACATCAGCAATTATCTCAAATGCCCCAGACAGGTCTACTATACTTACAAGGAATCCAGGCCCTCAAATCCCATCACCTCTTCTTATGTCGAGTCACTATTGATCAGGGAAATGGCCAGGTCCTATGCAGATGTGGTGCTATCAGGGGACATGGATGATGCACTGCAGGAACTCCTTGACGTTGCAACAAACCAGCTTACTGCCATTTACAGGGAGGAGCTAAGGGGCATTGATGGAAAAATGCTTTTTGAAGCCTTTGATACTGTAAGGTCGCACCTGGAAGGGATAAAGTGCGGAATTCTTGAATCAGTTGAAAGGTTGGGTAGTGACAGGCTGGTTGAGTTGCTCACTTCCCATGATACTGAGCCAGTGTTTTATTCAAAGAAGTTTGGCCTGTCCGGAAGTCCTGACCGTTTGCTTATGGTGGATGATGTGCCGGGCCTGTCAATTATCCGTACAGGCCGTGCCCCGGAATCAGGTATATGGAAAAATGACAGGATAAGGCTCACTGCCCTTTCTATTCTGGTGGAGGAAGAATATGACTGTGTTGTGGGCTCGGGAACTGTGGAATATGCCCGGTATGGTGTTGTACGCAATACAAAGATAAAACGGGCTGACCGTAGGAAGGTACTGGTACTTGCCGGCAGGATCAGGAAAATCAGGAACGGTAGATTGCCTCATCGTCCGGATGACGCACCATGTGATTACTGCAGTTATGCGGAGTTATGCCAGGTCACCCAAACCCTTGCCTCCAGGTTCTTTTGATAAAGTAAAATCATAATATTGAACTATTATGGCTGTTCTAACATTGACCAACAGATATTTATTGAATAAAGTATGAATTTGATTCGTATGGTTTCTAAAAAACCATATATTGTTATATTGTGAAATTCTAAATAATAAATAAGCAAATGTGATACAATGGTAGATATAACAGATTTGGCAGCGGATGAACTGAAAAATCTCCTGGAACAGGAGAACAAGCAGGACCATGCATTGCGTATTTCCATGGCAGGCATGGGTTGCAGTGGTATCAAGTATGGAATGTCTCTGGATGATAACAAGACAGAGGAAGATGTTGAACTTAGCAGTAATGGCGTCAGGATACTTGTAGCATCCAGTATCCAGGAATCACTTGAAGGTGCAGAGATTGATTTTATAGATGATGAATCAGGAAAAGGGTTCATTATCAAGGATCTCAATGCACCACAGTGCGGATCATGCTGCTCCTGTTAAGGGGCGGTTTTCTTTTTTTTTCATTCGATATTCAGTGATTTGAATATCTACCCAGTTCTTTTCCGGCTTTAATCGGTCTCAATAAATAAAATTTTTTCAAAATTTTACTAAAATCCTAAATGAATGCCGGATACTACTAACACTACTCATCTTCGATCAGATGTTTCCGGTCACTCATTCAAATAGAATTGTATTTCTACGAGTACTTTTCTTGCTTTAATAGTAAGCTGCCTTGTTCTTTTTGGCTTGACCGGGTTTGGTTATTCACCTTTAACCTATTTTTGTTTGGGTATAGTATTTCTGAACCTAATCACCAATGTAGGAATACCTAAAAGGAGGTAAGCTATGAAAAAAATAAAGCAAAAAAATAGCCTGAATGCATTTGCAGTACATACGATGCTATTGATCATGATGATCATTTCGTTGATCATACCTGATGTAGCAGCAGAACTGGATGATACCAAAAAAGAGGAAGATATTGAACTAACCAGTAATGGCCTCAGGATACTCATAACATCCAGTATTATGACATCCAGTATCCAGGAATCACTTGATGGTGCACAGATCGGTTATATTAATAATGAAGCAGGAAAAAGGTTCATTGTCAATAACCCCAATGCACCACAGTGCGGATCGTGCTGCTTCTGTTAAGGGGCGGTTTTCTTTTTTTATTGTATCTATTTTAGTAAACTGCTTTGTTCTTTTTGGCTTGACCGTGTTAGGTTATTCACATAAAACCTAATTTTTTTTGGGTATACTATTTCTGAACCTAATCACCAATGTAGGAATACCTAAATGGAGGTAAGTCATGAAAGAAACAAAGCAAAAAAAGAAACTGAATATTCTTGCAGTAAATATGATGCTATTGAT
The DNA here is from genome assembly GCA_013330355.1 of Methanosarcinales archaeon. GTDB lineage: Archaea > Halobacteriota > Methanosarcinia > Methanosarcinales > Methanocomedenaceae > Methanocomedens_A > Methanocomedens_A sp7939u. Next base: position 1,562 of record DUIM01000121.1, on the reverse strand, counting down.
CATGATCATTTCGTTGATCGTACCTGCTGTAGCATCAGAGAATCAAGAAAAATACGGCATACTTGTCATCGCACACGGAAGCCCGAGCGAGAGCTGGTGCTCCCCTGTACGGGATACAGTCGCTGAGGTAGATCTGCCATATCCGGTCGAACTCGGATTCCTCGAATTTGTACCGAATGAGACGATCAATGATGCTGTTGAGAGACTCGATGATGCCGGTGTCACAAAGATTATAGCAGTACCACTTTTTATCTCATCTCACAGCAGCCATATCCAGGAGATCGAGTATGTGATTGGACTGAGAGACACACTTCCGATGACAGCTGAGCAGGTCGTTGTCGAGGGCGTGAAGATGGAGCGGACGGTCGCTCCGAAGAACAATCAGTACGTAATATCCTATATGCCGCTTGAGGCTGGTACTGACGGAAGTATGCGAGCGACCGGGCACCCTGGAGATGAAGAAGAAGAGGAACTTGTGCCGATCGATACCGATGCTGAGATCATCTTGACCGGTGCGATGGATGACCACTGGCTTGTGGCAGGAATCGTGGCAGACCGCACGGCTGACCTGGTCGTAAATCCGGAAAACGAAACGCTCGTTCTTGTCGCACACGGGACTGATGAGGAGGATAACTTTGCCGGATGGGTGAACAGCACATCATCACTTGCCGATCAGGCACGACTGAAACTGGCGTACTGGAGTGATCCGGCGATCGGACTTGCAGGCACACAGGCTGCATTTATCCACCATGACGAGACGCTTCACCCTGAATTCACACTTAGGCCGGTTGTTGAGAATGCCACTGGACCCGTTGTCGTTCCGCTGATGGTAAGCGAAGGGTACTTCACCGGGACTAAGATTCCAGGTTTGCTTGAGAACCTGACTTACGCCTATGATGGCAATGCACTTACCCCACATCCGAATGTAGCGGAATGGATTGAGATGAGTGCGGCAAAGGAGAGTACCGATCTTACACTTCAGATATATGATGAAGGAGAACTTCTGGATATCACGCTGGATGATCTGGCAGAAGCACATGGACATGTCTGCCCGTGCGTTGCATCAGCGTTTAAGGCGAGTCAGACCGCGTTTAAAGCGTGGGATGGAATTCCGGCACGTGGCAATCTGGAGATTGTCAGTGCACACCCATCCGACGGGCATAACGAAACGTTCGAGTACATCCTGGACTCAAGTGAGGATGTAACAGTTAATTTGCCAGATGGTACTGATATCCTGAATCTCACTGAAAATAACTACCATTATAGTTTCGTCGAAATATCGACAGGCGATATGGTTGTAGTCAGCGTGAAGGATGATATTTTCCCAGACGGGTTCTTTGAGATGAGAATGAAGTGTAAGACAAATGTCTCAACTCCTGATGAGAAGTCTGCGTTCAAACTTGCGAAGAATGAGATCAAGGAGAAGATTCTCTATCTGCCAGCAGAGGAGGTCTTTGAGGTCGAGTATATCAAAGGAGGGAGTTCAACAGAACTCACAGCAGAGATCATCCCCGCAATTTCGATGACAGTCACAACGTCGAGCGTTGACTTCGGGAAGGTCG
>DUIM01000075.1:1888-6269 GCA_013330355.1 Methanosarcinales archaeon | reverse complement strand
GCGGTTGTGTGCAGGCCCGAGGGTGTGGTTGAGGCGCTGGAGGGGAGGGGCGGAACTGTGATTGTGAGGTAGATATTTGCTTGATTAATTCGAGTTATGTGATGTGATTCAATCAATACTTTCACTCCACTCACTCCAATCATTTTTATCCTATTCTGACCACTTAACTATGAAAGAATACCTGAACCAAGAACATATATCTTTTAGTGTTAAAACCAGCAGGAAGCATGAATAATGAGCACAGACAGATCAACTAAACTGGCTGTTTTTAATGGCAAGCATATAAGAAAAATCCTGCATGATGGTGAATGGTGGTTTTCCATCATCGATATCATTGGGGTTCTGGTGGGAGGCGACAGGCCACGCAAATACTGGAACGATCTCAAGAATAAGCTTGTTGCCGAGGGATATAGTGAAGTGTCCGAAAAAATCGGACAGATGAAAATGCCAGCTCCTGACGGGAAGATGCGACTGACCGACTGCGCCAATACCGAGACCATGTTCCGCATCATCCAGTCCATCCCATCGCCCAGGGTAGAGCCGTTCAAACGCTGGCTTGCGCGTGTCGGCAAGGAGCGGATCGACGAGATCGAAAATCCCGAACTTGCTATTGTACGGATGCAGGAACTGTACGAAAAAAAAGGCTATCCCAAAGAATGGATCGACAAGCGTCTGCGTGGCATTGCTGTCCGGCAGGATCTGACTGACGAATGGAAGAACCGTGGCTCCAGTACCTCCCTTGAATATGCTATACTGACAAACGAAATCATGCATGGCACTTTTGACCTGAAGGTTGAAGAATACAAGCAAGTTAAGGGGTTGGAACGGGAAAACCTGCGCGACCACATGACCGACATCGAGTTGATCCTGACCATGCTTGGTGAGGCAACCACCACCAAGCTGCACCGGGACCGGGATTCACAAGGATTTGAACCGCTGAAAAAAGATGCAGAGGACGGCGGCGCGGTGGCAGGCAGAACGCGCAAGGACATTGAAACCCAGGCCGGCAAACCAGTGGTGACAAGTGAGAACTTTAAGCAACTGGCCTGGAAGGGACAAAAAAAGTTAAATGGTGACACATAGTAGATACTTGGCTTACCATACTCAGCACAGTTAGATGTAGTGCATCTGGTATGTGCAATAGTATATGGACTGGATTATTTACTTACTTAAAATTAGGCCAACCTATGTTAAAGATCAGAAGCTCAAAGGAGGTCATCCATGAAAAAGAAATTCGATGCAGTAGAATTTCAGCGAAAAGTTCGTAAAGAGTTGGGTGAAAAGTATTTATCCAACCGTGAAGCGTTTCTCCATGAACTTGAAGAAAAATATGGCGATTTGCAAAAAAAAAAAGATTAGCGCGCACATTGGATAACATGATTTTAGCAGTAGCAACCGTTGCCAAATAGAACCGGATCAGTTAATTGTATAAGAAGCCCGCCGCTATCTGGCTGAAGGGCAGTTCCCGCCCGGTCCTAAGATACAGGCGGCTGTGGAGTTCGTGGAACAGGCCGGGGAACGAGCGGTTGTGTGCAGGCCCAAAAGTGTGGTTGATGCGCTGGAGGGGCGGGACTGTGGTTGAGAAATCCAGGACAAACCATTTGAATTATTGTAACTATTCAGCCATGCATAAACGTTATCGGTAGGATAAATAGTCCGGTATTATTCAATTACACACATTTGTTGAATCTCGATAAAATAGATGTCAATAGAATCGGTATGAAAAAATATATAATGAATAAGCACAAGTGAAAATAAAAGGCTTTTCGTTATCGTCATCCTACCCATGGGGTAGCTGAACAGTTACATTTTTCATACAATTGAGGCGAAAAGTGTCCTGCTCACAACCATGGAAATCGTAAAGACCAAAATCGACAAAGGCAGTCCCTTTCCAAGTTCATACATGAATTGGGCTTTGTCCCCGCCATATTCGATACCTCCTGCAAACCTGACCAGGATAACAACCAGGATGATAATATAAAATCCCACTGCCAGTATGAACACATCAGGAGAGATGCTCTGTTCCATCCCGCCTCCCACCTCTGACATGATAGATGAAATACTTATATCATCAGGCAGCCTGCTGGCCTCGTGTGAAATACTTTGCAGTACCTTCTGGATAACCTCAGAAAGGGCCAGGGTCACACCTGCGATCAGGGGGGCAAATATTGTAGCCGTCGTTTTCATTGTGGATGTCACATCATACAGCGAGGTTTTAATGTTATCCTCAACCTCTTGCAGCTCTTTCAAGTGGTCTGCCAGTTTTACAATAGCAACACCTGCCGCCTCATGACTTTTATATACACTCTCGGTAAACAGCCGCATAGTGGTGTGTACCCGCTCTGAATATATATTCCTGAACGCACCGTACTCATGGTCAAAGATTGCTCCTGCCAGTGTTGTCCTGAGAAAGGAGATGTTGTGCGCCACGTCCTGGAATGCTTTTCCAATGCCGGTCCCCTTCATGGTCTGTGCGGTCTGCATAAAAGCCCATTCCGGGGAGCGCCCCTCGCTGATCCGGCGACCCAGCACGAACAGGGCATCTGCAAACTGGCGCTCTATCTCCTTAATGTCATCCCTGATAATTTTATATGGTGCATAGACCCTGAATGCATATATGGATATCAAGGCGGTGACACCCCAAATCAAGGGGAACGAAACAGGTACGTACCCTGTCATCACACCTGTGCTGACAATCCCCCAGGGATTGCCCAGTTGCAGCCAAATGTATCCTGATGCACCAATCAATGCCGCTGCTCCTACTGATAATACCAATGTACTTCGTCTGGTACTCCTGATGTTTACAAGGCGGGGGTGTTCATCCGGGATATTTGGCGGCGAGAATGCAGCAGGACGCTGAAGCAGGATATATTCGGCGTATGCAAATGTGGCCAGCGGCAGGACCAGGTCATAGAACAATATCAGGGTAACGGCATCGATACGTACTCCCACAATACTAACAGCAGGAAGTAGCGCCACCAGTGCCAGCGGTATCAGGATGAAGATGCTGTACAATACATAGGTGGGTGTCTTAAGCCTGGCTGCAAACCCTTCCATCATATGCCTGGTACCCTCCAGCACAATATCCAGGCTCTTGTTCAGTGTCATCACACGCTGTGCTTCATCAGGCTCATTTGTACTGCTCTTAACCAGGTACAGTGCACGCTTGAAGTACTCACTGTTCTTGCCCCACTGATTGGCAAAGGCTATGAGGGCATCATCTATGTCGGTGTAGACTCTCACATGCATATCCCAGATCAGTTTACGCAGGTCCCGGGCCAGGGGCCTATCTGAATTGGCAGCTGCAAATGAGATGGCCCGCTCCATGTTCGATACCAGTTTCATGCTCATGACTACGTAAGACAGTATCTCAGGGATATCTCCCAGGGAATGTATCTTTTCGAACCTGGCATGGATTTTTGGATATTCACTGAGGTAAAGCAGCAGGGCTGAAGGTATGAGCAAAGTGGTCAATACCATGAAGATTATGGTGGTGGAGCCGAATGCCATGAACTTGAAAAAGACCAGGTCTATGACAATAAGCATTATAAATGAGATTACAGCACCTGTTATGGCCAGTATCTGGGATTCATAGGGTTCAATATCAAATCCGCAAAAATTCAGGCTATCCAGGAATTCCTGGCTGACCGAGGCTTCGCTTTTCTTTTTAAAGCGTTCAAGGTCGCCTACAAGCCAGCCAAAGTAGTTGACTGAATGTTTACATGCAGTTGGGTACCAGTTGCCAGTAATTGAATCTCACCTCGATTTAGATGGAATTGGATGCATATAAACATAATTAATTTTTTTGTTGATTTAATAATATTGATTTTCTTCAAATCGAGTGGCTAACGCATTCAGGTATTGTCTATATCTTGCACGACCCACAATAGATATCTTCCTGTATTTGATCGATCTTTGGCTTCTCACCGCACACGGGACACTGCGGGTTTTTACATATCTTGATCTCATCAAAGGTCATGTACAGGGCATCGTAATATATCATCCTGCCCAGTAGCAGTTCACCGATTCCAAGCAAGTATTTTATTACCTCGGTGGCCTGTATGACACCAATGATACCGGGCAGCACACCCAGCACTCCTACTTCATGGCTTAAGGGGGCCACGCCCGGGGGTGGCGCATGTTCGAAAAGGCAGCGGTAGCATGGTCCTTCTCCCGGGATAATTGTTGTGACCTGCCCCTCGAAACTGAAGATACTGCCGTGTGACAGGGGGGTGTTTGTCAGCACGCAGGCATCGTTCACCATATACCGTGTGGCGAAATTATCAGAACAATCCAACACGATTTCATAATCTTTGATGGTGTCCATGATATTGCCGGCATCCAGCCGGGTCTGATAGGGTACGACCTTTACGTCGGGATT
>DUIM01000075.1:1152-1477 GCA_013330355.1 Methanosarcinales archaeon | reverse complement strand
ATCGTCGTCCACGATGCCAAGTGTGCCTACTCCAGAGGCGGCAAGGTACTGGATGACAGGGGAACCCAGACCTCCGGCACCGATGCAGAGCACTTTTGAGTCAAGTAGTTTTTGCTGGCCTTTTTTGCCCACTTCCGGGAGCATGATGTTGCGTGAATATCGCTTTATTTGTTCTTTATTTAATATGACGGACATTTGAGTGATTCTCCTGTGTCATTTTTGATGAGGGGGGGGAGGCCGTAAGGCCTCTTCTTTACTCTGGTTACTCTAAGCAAGCATCAACAAACCTGATCGGGAACTCCCGGTAAGAAGCTGCATGCAAATG
>DUIM01000075.1:0-841 GCA_013330355.1 Methanosarcinales archaeon | reverse complement strand
TGCATGCAAATGGGAATAAACAGCCAGTGTATTTCCTGACATCAGGCCGTCATACATCTCTTTTATACCTGTGCCCCTTGTCAGTTTAATCCTTAACTTTGCATTCTCAGGCAGGTCGATGATCTCTGAATGATGGAACTCATGCCCTAAAAACATGTTCTCTTTATTGCCTGCCGGAGTATCCTCGATAAAACTGCCATGGCTGTAACTTACCACCCTGGTATGCCCCATCAATGTTTTGCCCGGCAGTGCACCCACCATCAGGTGTTCCCCTTAAGGCATATCTGCGCTGCGGTAAGACAATATCAATAATTTTCGATTCTTGAATAGGCGCAATGATAATAAAATTAAATGATGATCGGCAGTATTAGTTGTAGTGTCCATGAACGTATTCTCGGATGAATGGCGAAGATAATGAAATTACAGGCGGAGTATATAAATATACAGCTTATCATATCATTCTACAACAGAAAATGTTCTAATTAAAATAAACAGTTGGGAGTTATAATGAGTAACAACAATCAGAAACATAGATTAACTACTGCTTTTGGGATACCAGTTGCGAACGACCAGAATAGCCTTACTGCCGGAGAACGAGGTCCTGTTCTGATGCAGGATGTTCACCTGTTGGAGAAGTTAGCTCACTTTGATCGCGAACGTATCCCTGAACGTGTAGTGCATGCAAAGGGGGCAGGTGCAGGTGGATACTTTGAGGTTACTGCAGATGTTACCAAATACACAAAGGCAAAGTTCCTTTCCGAAATTGGCAAGCGAACCGAGGTATTTGCCAGGTTTTCAACTGTAGGGGGAGAAAAGGGTTCAGCAGATGCCGAGCGTGATC
>DUIM01000079.1 GCA_013330355.1 Methanosarcinales archaeon | reverse complement strand
GCATCTTTTGTACTATCCACCGGAATAAGAATGTTGCTGAATAGCTCATCACCAGCAGTATTTTCATGGGCTATCAGCACATGACACTTAACATCTTTTATAAGTTTCTCAGCTATTTTCCCTAGTTTGTTTTTAGATGCACCCAGAATGATTAAACTGGCATCGATCTCCTCTTGCATCTTAATAATTTCAGATACTGGTGATCCTATTGCCACAGTAGCATTTGTTATACTAATTCCATTATTTTCACAGATATGTTTGTATTTATCAACCAGTTTCTGACCCAATTCAGTTTGAATCCCAATTTCTTCCTCTTTGAACAAATTGTTATCCACTACATTTATGATGGAAATTTCAGCATTATACATCTTAGCTAACTTTATAGCATTGTCTGCTGCTATTTTTGCATACACCGGTTCATTTAATGTTAATATATATTGAAATTTGACCATATTCCAAACCCTACATACATCTTCACACTGCTTTATTTAAATTTATCGAATTGTTTTTTACCTGCATAATCATAACAAAACATAGATATAACATCCAATAATGTGGAAGTAGATATGGACAACGACCACAACAGGACGATCATATATCTATTTGCGCTGATAGTAATGACAGTAGCCCTGTTCACAATCTTTTTCCACTTTTCGGTCGGTCCTGATAATGAAAGGAGCAATGATCTCATTGCAGAAAGTCAGCAATTGATGGGGACTATTGTTACTATAGAGATAATTGGCCCAAAAACCAATGCAGAAACCACAATAAATAGTGTTTTTAAGGAAATTGACCGCATTGAAAAATTAATGACCACTTTTGATTCCAACAGCGAAATAGGTATATTGAACGCTGAAGGGCAGGTGTATAACGTATCTGATGACCTCATTTATGTAATCGAACAGTCAATACACTACAGTAATATAAGTGACGGAGCCTTTGATGTCACAATAAAGCCCATACTTGACCTGTGGAAAACAAAAATAATCGCAGGCGAATATCCTACAGGGCAGGAAATTAATGAAACCCTGACCCTTGTGAACTATAGTAATATTACAGTAGAGAATAAAACTATTTACTTCAATACAGAAGGCATGTCCATTACCGTGGATGGCATAGCCAAAGGGTATGCTGTGGACCAGGCAGTTAAAGTGCTAAAAAATAACGGATATGCAAACGGCTTTGTAAATGCCGGGGGTGACGGCATGTATTTTGGCACCGGGCCGGACGGTTCTGACTGGAAAGTGGGACTTCAAAATCCAGAGAATAAGAGCCAGTCTATTGTTGTCATGGAGATATCAGACATGGCAGTGGCCACCAGCGGAAATTATGAGCGCTATTTTAATGAATCCGCCCGGCTTTCCCATATCAGCGACCCAAGGACAGGATACTCATCACAAAGTCTTTTAAGTGCAACAATAATAGCAGGTTCGGCTATGGAAGCGGACACACTGGCCACCACCGTTTTCGTACTGGGACCTGACAAAGGTCTGGAACTTATTGAAAATATACAAAATACAGAGTGTATACTTATAACCCCAAATAATGAGATATTGACATCATCAGGTTTTGATACATACCTGTCAAATATCTAGACAAACTCTGCATCGTCGTCTACGGGAGTTTCAAGGATATGCCCGTCATAGGCATTTATGTCAATAGTATTTTGCTTTCCCTGAATTTCCCACACAGGAATATATACAATATTTATTGCAAGATTTATCTCATTTTCCAGAGGTGACAGTGTCTTGCTTTCTGAAATTATGGCATCACCTTTGACCTCGTCCACTTTCATCTTCCTTGAATGCTTTAAGATAACCGCATCCAATATTTTTTTCTTAGCTTCCTCGTCACTTAACGCTGGTTCTTTGATCTGGTAGTTCTCTGTCATGATCTCAGCATATTCCAGTGGGTCAGAAGAGCGGGTGAAAGTGTGCTCACCTGTAATGGCATTTACCATGCCCTCACCCTGGCCGTCGAGGTCAATTATCTTTGACCTGAACTTCCTTTTCGTATCAAATTGATATTTATAACTATAACTTGGTATGAATTTCAAGAGTAAGTCCTGAACCTCCCCGATCTTTGCCTGACTTATCTTTATGGCGCTGGTCTTTGCCATGTTTATAGGCAGGGAAGGAAGTGGAATTCTTACTATCTCTTCTTCCTGATTCACACCAAATGTCCCTGTTTCCATACTTTCCGGGTAGGTCTGCCTGGGAGGTGTGTCAGGGCCGGGCCATTTAAAAGCAGGTTCATGAAATAGTTCATAGACTGGTTCAGGAACAGAGGCAGGAGCAGTTTCAGGTTTTGATGACGAGGATTCAGCGAACATTCCGAAGATGCTGTCGTCCCGGGATCCTACTGCCTGGGTCGGTTCCGGTCTTTCTGTAATCCTTTGGATATCCTGCGGGGCCAGGTCCAGTTTCATTTGAAGACCTTCCGTGTTTGCCAGTATGGCTTTACCAATCTGGCTTTCCAGATCATGCTTGTCCCAGAATATAATATCCTGCTGTGTAGCAAAACCGGCAACTTCATCCGGTGCTATGTTATTCAGGATGTATAACCCGGTACCTTCGGTGCTCTTTATGGAATCAGCAAACCTACGCATTGAGCTATAATCAACGTCACCATCAAGTTTGATGTAAATGCGGTCTGAGACTCCTTTGGATGCTACCAGATCCGAAATATATGATGAATCAATATTATATCCATAGGCCTGGAATATATCCTTGAGTATATTGAGTACAGGTTGCTTATTCATTTTAAATCCCGATATATAACGGTTATTTGGATTAAAAACGTTTCGGGTTTGCTTTTCTATTTTGAGACTTTATAATTTGTTCTGGAAATTCTAG
>DUIM01000098.1 GCA_013330355.1 Methanosarcinales archaeon | reverse complement strand
TCTATTTTTAAATCGAAAGCCTGCTTAGGTGATAATGAATTTATATGTGGTTAGTGTTATTATATATCTATCAAATTAACGGATGAATCATAATGGAAGGAAATACAGATGATATTAATTATGAATTGAATCGCGTTCCAACCGGCATAGAAGGTTTTGATGAGCTTTGTGAAGGCGGCCTTTTAAGGGACTACACATACTTGATATCAGGAACTTCAGGTTCGGGAAAAACCATTTTTGGGCTTCAATTCATTTACAACGGCATCACCAAATACAATGAGAACGGCATCATAGTAGCAACAGAGGAGCGGCCTGAGCATATCAGGGAAAATGCAAAAGCATTCGGCTGGGACCTGAAGGCCCTGGAGGATGAGGGAAAACTTGCCATTATTGATTCAGCGTCCACCAAGATCGGCATCCCATCACAGGAAAAATACGTTGATGTAAGACCCTTTGACATGCGTTCCATGATGGACCAGATAATTATGATCCAGGAGGAGATCGATGCCAAACGATCACTAATAGATTCAACCACATCCATTGGATTTTATCTGCAAGACCCAGCCAAGATACGTGTGGAACTATTGAAACTTTCCACCACCCTTGAGATACTGGGCCTGACTTCAATCATGACATCCGAAGTTGTGGATGATGATCATCCCAGCCGTTTCGGAGTGGAAAACTTCGTGACAGAAGGGACAATTGCCCTATATTACAAAAGAATGGAAAATGTAAGGGTGCGCAGCCTTGAAATATTTAAGATGCGCGGCTCTGACCACAGCAAGAAGATACATCCCTACGATATTACCACAAATGGAGTAGTTGTGCATCCGCACGAAGAGGTCTATACAGTATTCTGATAATAACTGTATCAATTTTCAGGTGATTGTCCGGATACTGATTTTCAGGTTATCGCGTAATGCTTCCTGTAACCGATCACCAATATCAGAGTCCTTAACAATCCTGATATCACCTTTTCGTCCCACAGTAGCAGTAAAGATAAATTCTCCATCCACCATCACTTCCACATCCGCACCGACCACTCCCGACGATTTTAATAAAATGTGTTTCTTCTTCAATGAGATTTCAGGAACTATTGTTTTCCTAAACTCCTCTTCCTTTAACACCTGGGTGCTGTCCAGGGGTCTGACATCTATATGGATGCCCAGTCTTTTTTCCATCGTCTCGATGTTCCTGCCGCCCTTGCCGATCACTTTCGGGATGTCAATGTCATTGACCCACAAGGTAGCCCTGTTATCCCCGCTCAATTCAACCTTAACAGGCCCGTGCACCTTACGGCGAAACTCGTCACGTATACTTTTGGCTGCCAGTCCCCATGCAGAGGGGACAGCCTCCCCGGTTTCGGCAGTGGGCATTACCACTACCTGTTCACCGTATGTATATATCTCAAACTCGGTCCTGTTGCTCTCAAAGTCCGTCACCGTGATCACCGGGCGAGCCAGATCGGATTCGGTCATACCATGAGGCACTTTAACAGTAAACTTGATATCCTGCACACTGGCCACTTCCCCCTTGTCAATGAATATCACCGTATCCACCACCTGTGGTATCATACCCAGGTCCACCCTGCCGATAAGTCTCTGGATAGCATCCACTGGCCTGTTGGCATGAACCACACCCACCATACCCACACCGGCCAGCCTCATATCAGCGAACACATGGAAATCCATGGTCTTTCGCAACTCGTCGTAAATAGTATAATCAGGCCTTACAAGCAGCAGTAGATCTGCTGTCTTCTCCATACTTCCTTCCAGTGGCGAATACTGGGTGATTGCATCATCTACTGACAGGTCCCTGGGTGATTCCATTGTCTTGACGATCTTGTTACAGCTTTGCAGGAACTCTGCCACCCCTGCGGCGAATGTAGATTTTCCAGCCCCTGGCGGACCTGCTATAAGTACTCCACGCTGCTGGCCTGCCAGTCGCTGCTTCAGTTCCTCTGCCATCCTGTAATCGTCCATGGACACAACTGCCACAGGGCGAACCGCAGTGATCTCCATACCGTCCGAAAAGGGCGGGGAAGCGATTGCGATCCTCATGTTTCCAAGCTGGAGTACTGTTGCACCGTCGTGTTCCATCTCTACGAAGCTGTCAGGGTCCCTCCTTGTCCTTTCGATAAGTTCCCTGGCCATTGACCTTAGCTCATCCTCAGTACTTGGAGTTTCGCCTATCCTGACAAGCTGGATATCCTTGATGGAACCCTTTTTAGCAAGTGGTTCAACACCGTCCTTGAGATGCACTGACATTGTGTCTGGTGTAAAGAATTCCTCTATGGCAGTAGCTTTGCCCTCGGTTTTCCCGGGAGGCAGGAATATCACTTCCAGGCCCCTTGCATCTGCGATCATGGACTGCACCCGATCCCCTGTCATGAAGGTGGCACCGCAGTCAAGTGCAACCTGCCGTATCATGGCATCGATCTCTCCCGTTCCTGCCAGTTCCACCTGTGCCGGACCTGGCCGTTTTCCTGCAAATTCGAGTTCGATAAGACCGAGATTCGCAATCTCACGCAGCCGACCCAGTTCCTTAAGTCCATTATACCCGGACTCTCGATGGCGATTTGCCTGTGATTCTATCTCGGCCACCACAGCTTCGGGCACGATTATTGTAGAATCCCTATATTCCCCTG
>DUIM01000059.1 GCA_013330355.1 Methanosarcinales archaeon | reverse complement strand
GGATACATGGAGATATTCATGGTATTATTGAATGATCCATCGTCCTGCTGCAGGTCGATCAGATAGTCCAGCGGACTTTTACCATTTGAGAGGTAGGTCGATGGGTCCTGTCCGGCTGCTATGATCGCCTGAATTGCATAAGAGGTTGTTCTTGCATCTGAAAAACCGCCATTATCTTCCTGTTCTGTTTTGAGGTAGTCCAATGCATCCGATATTACCTGTGAATCCCTGTTCTCTCCGGCAGCAATGAGCGCCTGGATCACAAGGGATGTTATTTTTACATCACTTTTTCCATAGATCGAACTCCACCCCTTGTCATCGTTTTGTTGATCTTTTATTGTTGATGTTGCATTTAAGATCATCTCAGCACTGTTAGCATTGTTATCTCCACATGAAATAAGTGCAAGGATGGCTAATGCGTCATCTTCGACGAGATCGGGATCCCCGAATTGCTGACCATCATAAAAGGATTTGAGCATTACAAGATAGTTCACATCCCCGAAACTGGTCGGGTCTTCTCCAACTGCACTTGTCACAAGGATCATTCGTGCAAAATCGTTAGCCCTGGAAAGAGCAAGAGGATTAGTGCCGGACGGCTGTCCTGATATGGAGTCTTTCGGTTCACCTCTCAGGTAGTAAATGAGCGACCAGGTGGTATTTAGTTGCCACCGTCCGGCTGCAGGGTCTTCCCCTGCTGCAGTTATCGACAGTGCAGCCCATGCAGAATCCGGGAATCCACTAATTGCACCTGTCGGGTGTTGTGATTTGTTTAAAAAATCAAGCGCTGATCCGACATTATGAGTATAATCGAACAGAGGTGAGGATACCAGAACATTGATCAAAAGTTCATTATTTATCTTATCCAGCTCGCGTATCTTGTTTTCGGGCTGCACATCAACCTTCAGGTCGTATGATCCTGTAGATTCAGGTACCCAGGTGAAACGCACTGTCCTTCTTTGCACGCAGTCCACTGTGATTGTCTTCGAATCAACTTCAATATCGTTTGCGGTTAGTCTTACTATTAAGGACTCAGGTACCGGATATGTTCCTTTGCGCTCAATCGTTGCAAGTACCGTGTTGTTCCTGCCGGCATAGATCATAGAGGGTCTTGCAACTCCTGCCGTTACCAGGTCAAATGTCAGTCCATAAGGCTCGATCAGGGGATAATGATCTGTCAGTGAACCATCAGTATAAGGTAAATCCGCGATTCCGTCCTTATTATTATCAATACCGGCATCCCAGCCCCAGTGGTTTCCAACGTAATTCCTGAAGATAGACCCATTATACAGGTATTTTATCGAAGCGGTTGAGTTCCACTGGTTAAACCCGGAATTGCTTGCATGTGTACCTCCTTTTGGATGGGGATAAAGGTTATTGAAGTATATTGTACTGTTATCTCCCCGGACATCGATGCATTTGAAGAAATTGTAGATCGTGTTGTTGCAGATCAGGTTGTTTGTTGAGCGCGCCAGATATATACCTGTACCCTCCCCCTCCCCATTACTATTCCGTCTTTTTGTGCCGGACAAGATGTTACATGAGATGCTGCAATCTGAAGAATTAATTAATTTTACGGCATAACGACAGGCTCCATTTTTCCCACCATGATATAGATTCATATCCCTTAATGTTACACTTGCGGAATTTTCAACGATAACAATGCCCACTGGAGAGATCTGGTATTCACTGGATGCTACCTCGACTGTAAATCCACGTAATTCGATCTGGCTCGAATTCAGTATCTGTATTATGTCAAATGCGTCTATTGTTCCTATATCAGTGCTGGCTTGAAAGATGACTTTTGCATGCTTGCTTTCACCAATTAGTTTGAGGCAGTGTTTATCCTTTATCCGTAGACGAAAGTCCTTACTACTCAATAGATATTCACCTTCACGAAGATAGATGAATGTATGCGGTTTAGTGTGATCTATCGCATCCTGGATAGTCGGGTAATCATCAGGTACATGGATGATCGAAACCGGGGTCACGTTAACGTTATTTGTTACTTTGTTATTTTTCCTGTTTGGTTCGTTTAGTATATTTTCGGGATCTGCTGTAATAGATACTGCATAATTTCCGGTATCTTCCGGAGTCCATGTAAAATGAACGGCAGTATTTTCACCTGCCGATAGTGAATTGATGGTTATGTTATCCACCAGTGTGTCATTAACATCAAATGAAAGATTGAACGAACCGACATCCTTTATGCCCGTGTTTTTGACTGTTACATATATTTCATCCGGATAATCCGGATACATATATTCTGATAGTTCAACTTCCACTGCGATATCCGGAATTGCTGCGGTTCCGTACGTGAGATTAAAACCAGATAGTCCACCGCAGATGATATCGTCCAGAGTTATGGTGTGATCTGCCAAGTTGATATTCCCACCATCTGTGAGATTGAACTGCAGCACATCACCGCTGCTTATATTCGTGGTGTTTAGGATGAGCCGGTAATAGTTATAGCCTGACCGGGTCATAGGCTGCCAGTTGTCGCCGGTGTGCAGATTTGTTATACTGATAACCGGTTTGTTGTATTCTGTGCCATCTTTATAGTGTGTCCATCCGCTGATCACGAACGGGATATCCAGTACTGGCACAGTAGTTCCGTTTGATGCAAATGTAAAATTTAAGCTGGTTATCCCGCCGTTTTTGATATCACTGCCCATAATCGTATATTCGATTGTCTTCCATTGTGAACTGTTCGATATGTTGAATTGCAGTATATTCCCTGTGCTGACATTGTTACTGTCAAGCACGAGACGGTAATAGTTTGATGCCGGGTGCGTTTCTGCAGTCCAGTTCATACTTGTGTTCAGGTCAGTTATACGAACATCAGGTCCGTTGCACGGGCTGCCGTCTGGGTTGAAGATATAACCGCTGATCACGAATGGCGTAGTCTGTGCTATCGCTGATACAGCACAGGCTGCACATAACATCGCAACTAAGATCAGACCGATTATTTCTTTACGCATTTTCTTGAGTGGTGGTTTGAAATAAATAGACTTTTTATTATCTTTTGGAACGGTTCGGAAAACTACGGAGATCACAGATGGACATAGAGAAAAAAAACAACTCTCTTTGAACCTCTGTGGTAAATCTTCTTTGACATGACCCATTTATCCAGAATAAATTAAAAAGTCACTAAATAAAAAGAGAGGAATACAAGATTCCTCTCCCAGTTCTTTCACGCTTTCATTTTGCTATCACCTTTACCGTATTGCTTCCTTCGAATCTTTCGCCTGTCGTCAACTCTCCTGTAACGCTCAGCGAAACCGCATCGCC
>DUIM01000119.1:2075-4427 GCA_013330355.1 Methanosarcinales archaeon | reverse complement strand
GTTGCCCATATCTGCAAGTGTTGCAGTCAGGTTTTGGGTGGTCGTTGACTTGCCAATGCCACCTTTCCCATACATTGCTATTTGTCTCATTTGCATGCCTCCATACATTATACTTATATGCCGTTACATAATACAACGGCAATCTACTGTAGATATACTAATATTTAAAGATATCTATAGAAACGACATCTATCCAGAAATATATTATTCCATGATTTTTTTAAAATTTGAAAAATCAGCATCAACGAATAGTTTATCAAAAAATATTATAAATCATAGATCAATGATGGATATACCCTATTGCCGAAAAATAATTCTGGATTGTCCAATCCAGGCAATGAAAAACAGGTCAAGGGCATTTCATGTTTCAATCAATTTTACTCCAGGTAAAATTCAGAACATCGCGTTTGAACAGGTCTTAGAATATTTCATCCATGTCTTCGTAATCCATTATCGAACTGACCGGATATGTTAACACTTCAAACCCTTTTTCCACTACTGCTGCAAAAGGATTGACACCGGCATAAATGGGTATGCCAATTTTACCTGGACTAATTGGGGCTGAAAGAACTGTGTCTCCTGCATGAATATGTCCGATAACACCGCCGATATCGGCACCATTTAACCTGCCAATTATATTCATTATATTTTCATAAGCAATGATGGGAGCCTCCCGAAGGTTACCCAGAAGCAGGCCGCTACCATGTTCCATTATACTCGTAACATCAGTCATCTGTTTAGACAAAAATATCTTGATTGGGTCAACTGAGGTTCCTGTATATGATATCAGGTCTGTGAAGCGTACAGGGGTTTCATTATTTATCTCTATGATGCCCCCATATTTCGTTTCAATCGGAATGCCATATTTTAGAAGAACCCCATCAATGGTCAAGGAACATATAGTTGCAATTCCTACTGAACTACTTGGAATGGTAATATTGGAAACCTTGGCTCCCTCTTTAAAAATGTGGTATCTTGGACTAACTGTATAACCTTTTTGTATCACGGCATGGATCAATTCCATATTTGTTTCAAAGTCATCTTTATCCATAATAGACAGGTTAATGATGATGTTCCCGGTTTTTTCAATAGGGTCAAAAGTTGTATTATATAACAGTTCATGGATGCGGCCGATAACAAAACCCAACCTATCCCCGACAAGTGCGTTGTTTATCTCAGAAATCCCTTTTTTTGTTATGACCCGTCCGGAATAGCCGACCCTTTTGGTAAATTCATTTTCATCCAGTATCTTGAGATGATATCTAACCCCTCTCTCGCCAATGGAAAATCCCTTTCCATCCAATTTATCTGCTATCAACCGGGCACCTATGGGTTCATCGCTTTCATAAATTGATTTCAATATCTCGATTATTGTTCTTTGTGTAGTAAATTCAGTCATTTGATCAGATCCTAGATTTTTACCCATCAAGATATTAAAGTCGGCAAACTACTGTAGATTTAATACTATAAAAGATTAATCAATCACCCTTTCGAACCCATGCTGGCAAGACCATAGATGTTGTCAAATGCAATGTCAGGAAGCAGGCCTTTGCACATAAGAACTGATGTACCAACAACGTTAAAATCCATGTTTGTCAGAATGTCCCATGCTTTGATATTTTGCGCAGGTACATCCACCAGTATATGCTGGTCATTACTTTCTACCAGTGACCCTTGTAAGAGTTTAAATGCAGATTCTTTATCGCATGCTTCCCATGGACCTATGGTCCAGTGGTCATCCACTCGCCCGAATCCCAGCCATGCACTTTCATTGACTACATAAGAGCGGTTCTTAAGCACCTGACCCAGCATCTTTGACCTATCCTCCTGCCAGCATATACTATCCACGGCAAGCACATATTCAAGATTTCCTTTATTCTTTGGCAAATGAAGGGTCACACCTTTGCGTTCCCACCTGTTAATGTTCGATACTTTCCTGAACCCGAATTCTGAATATAATCTCACTGCCATAGGGGATGCGCATAAGAACGTACTAGGCAAGGGGGATAAATGTCGCAGACCCTTGCAGAAAAGTGCTTTTCCAAATCCTTTAAGGCGGTATTTCCTATCCACGATCAGGTTACCTATCCAACCACTGTTGGGGTATGTGAATGTCATGATGCCACCAACTACTTTTTCATTGTTAATGCAGCAAAAACACCCCATAGGATTGATGTTAAGGTATAGTTCAAATTCGAATCTATCTGATGACCACCCTTCAGCATGTGCCATTTCAAGCATTATGCCAAGGTCGTCAGTTTCCATCTGCCTTAAATACATTATCTAAAACCCCCATATTCAATAATGATTCCGGTGGACACTGCCAGTTCTTCAATTGAAAACTTGAATCCT
>DUIM01000119.1:0-1719 GCA_013330355.1 Methanosarcinales archaeon | reverse complement strand
ATAAAAAAAAGGAAGGGACGCTAAAGCGCGTCCTCTCCGTCCTCTCCTGTCCTGATACGCATGACTGATTCAATGGGAATCACAAAAATCTTCCCATCCCCGATATTATCGGTGGCAGCCGCATCCTGAATGATCTTGACCACACGATCCACATCCTGCTCTAACAACACGATCTCGACCCTGGTTTTTGGAAGCAGGTCAACGCAGTATTCCCGCCCGCGCCACTGCTGGACAAGTCCTTTCTGCTGCCCGCGTCCTTTGACCTCGGTTACAGTAATACTCACAAATCCAGCATCACTCAGCGCTGTCTTTACATCTTCCAGTTTCATTGGTCGAATAATTGCCTCTATCTTTTTCATTTCACTCATTAAAGCTCACCTCACTCGGTTATGTATTCGGGGTACGCCCGTATTCCGTGTTCTGTGATGTCCAATCCTTCGAGTTCTTCTCTCTCAGAGACACGTAGTCCTATGATCACATCGATGATCTTAAACACAATAAAAGCCACCACAAATGCCCAGACAATGGCTGCGAGCGCTCCTATGACCTGGATCACAAACTGGTTCACACCACCGTACAACAGTCCGGGTGCACCTGCCGCATATACTGCATCTGCTAGTATTCCGTTGCCCATGCCAACCGAGAATATTCCGACTGACAGGACACCCCATGTACCGCAGTAACCGTGTACAGCGATCGCACCGACCGGGTCATCGACCTTGAGGACGGCTTCGTTGAACATTACACCGGCATAGACGATCACGCCGGCAATAAGACCGATTAGAATCGCTGCCCAGTTCTCAACCGAACCGCAGGGTGCAGTGATCGCTACAAGTCCTGCAAGCACACCGTTCGCAGTGAGCGATGGATCTGGCTTTCCGGTCTTTGCCCATGTGATAAGCATAGCGACTACAGCAGCAGCAGCGGCTGCAAGGAATGTATTCACAACCACAAGGTTCATGTAAGCGTCGTTGCCGTCAAGGGTTGAGCCGCAGTTAAAACCAAGCCAGCCCCACCACAGAAGCAGTGTTCCGAGAAATGCGAGTGTGATATTGTGACCCGGAATTGCTACAGGTTTATTATTTTTGAACTTGCCGAGCCTTGGACCAAGTACGATCACACCGGCAAGGGCTGCATAGCCGCCAATCGAGTGTACGACCCCTGAGCCTGCAAAGTCATGGAAACTTGCACCGGCCAGTTGCACGAATATACTGCCATCTCCGGTCAGAAGTGCGAGATCAGATCCGGACCATACCCAGTGTCCGTAGACAGGGTAGATGATCGCAACGAGCAGCACGGTGAAGACCAGATATGCTTTGAATTTGGTACGCTCTGCCATAGCACCTGATACGATAGTCGCACCGGTCGCCGCAAAGACCATCTGGAAGAACCATGAGTTCCAGAGTGCATTGTCATTACCGCTCAAGAAGAACTGACTGAATCCGAAAAGACCTGCAATGTCATCGCCATACATAACTGCCCAGCCGACCGCCCAGTAGATCAGAACACCGAGGCAGATCGTCATCAAGTTCTTCATAAGGATATTTGCTGTGTTCTTTGTCCTGGTGAGCCCGGCTTCAACAAGCGAGAATCCGGCATGCATCAAAAAGACCAGCCCACCACACATCAGCAGCCAGACAAATGTCAGGGCTGTCTGCAGGCTGATGATCGATTCGGCGTTCTCATCAGGCGTTGCACCCATCGCAGGTATGACCAGTA